>CBHXZU010000004.1:0-34472 GCA_966125105.1 uncultured Prosthecobacter sp. | reverse complement strand
TCCCGCGCGAAGACTGCGCGTCCCGGCCCGCTTGACCGGGGGGCCACCGCGTGTAACCTCCGCGCCCTTTCTGATGAAAATCACGCGCGCTTTGATATCCGTTTCCGACAAGACCGGGCTGGTCGCTTTCGCCAAGGAACTGGAGGGGATGGGGGTCGAGATCATCTCCACCGGGGGAACGGCCAAGTTGCTTGCCAAGGAGGGCGTGAAGTGCACAGAGATCTCGGACTACACGGGATTCCCGGAAATGATGGACGGACGGGTGAAGACGTTACACCCAAAGGTGCATGGAGGACTGCTGCATTTGCGCGATAATCCGGAGCACGTGGCGCAGGCGAAGGCGCACGGGATTCAGCCGATCGACCTCGTGGTGGTGAATCTTTACCCGTTCGAGGCCACGATCGCGAAGGAGGGGGTGACGCTGGAAGATGCGATCGAGCAGATCGATATCGGCGGGCCGAGCATGCTCCGCAGCGCGGCAAAGAACTATAAGAGCGTGACGGTCGTGGTGGATCCTGCGGACTACGCGGAGGTGATCGACGTTATGAAGGCGAATGATGGCGGCACGACGCTGCAGCTTCGCGAATGGCTGGGCATCAAAGTTTTTGTCACCACGTCACGCTACGATGGCGCAATTGCCAATTACCTGAACAAGGAGAAGGAATGCCCTTCATCCTTCAGCCTGAGCGAACCGCTGGTGGCGCAGCTCCGCTACGGCGAAAACCCGCACCAGGAAGCGGCGCTGTACGGCAAGTGGGACCAGTATTTCGAGAAACTCCACGGGAAGGAGCTTTCGTATAATAACATCCTCGATATCACCGCGGCGGCGGAGCTGATCGAGGAGTTCGATGAGCCCACGGTGGCGATCCTCAAACACACCAACGCGTGCGGTGTCGGCAGCGATGAGGATTTGCGGGCGGCTTGGGACAAAGCGTTTGCCACAGATAAGCAGGCGCCGTTTGGCGGCATCATTATTTGCAATCGTCCGCTCACCGAGCCGCTGGCCAAGGCGATCAGCGAGATCTTCAGCGAGGTGATCATCGCGCCGGATTTTGACGCGGACGCCCGCGCGTTGCTCCAGAAGAAGAAGAACCTGCGCCTCATGCGCAAACTGGCGCAGATCCAAAAAGCGGACGATCAACTCCTTCGTAGCGTGGTGGGCGGCACGTTGGTGCAGACCCGTGATTTTGGCGTGGTGGAGAAGGAGGACGTTGTCACCAAGCGAGCGCCGAGCTCCGATGAATTGGCTGCAATGCGCTTTGCGTGGCGCGTGGTAAAGCACGTGAAGAGCAACGCGATCGTCTATGCCGCCAAGGACCGCACGCTTGGTATTGGCGCCGGCCAGATGAGCCGCGTGGATTCCAGCCGCATCGCGATCTGGAAGGCAAAGGACGCCGGTTTGTCGCTCAAGGGCAGCGCGATTGGCAGCGATGCGTTCTTCCCGTTTGCCGATGGACTCATCGCCGCGGCGGAAGCGGGCGCGACGTGCGCCATCCAGCCGGGCGGGTCTCAGCGCGATGGGGAAGTCATTGCCGCGGCTGACGAGCGGAACATGGCGATGGTCATGACCGGCGCGCGGCACTTCAAGCACTGATCCCGCAGTCGGCTCAGCGCGCGTAAAGGCGCGGCATTTCGAAGCGTGAATCACCTTCTGGCTGCGCTGTAATTCATTCAGGCAGAACCAGCGAGATGGTGGCGGCCGATTCCGACTCTGCCATGGCCAGAAACGTCGTCGTGCTTGGCGCAACCGATAACCCGGACCGCTATGCCTACCGGGCAATGCGAGCGTTGCTGCACCACGGCTACAATGCCATTCCGGTCAATCCGACCATCCCAGAAGTGCTCGGATTACCTTGCCGAAAGTCGCTTTCCGATGTCACGGATCCAATCGACACCGTCTCCATGTACGTCGGCGCGGCGCGCTCAGAGCCTTTGATTCCACAGATCGTCGCTGCCAAGCCACGCCGCATCATCTTCAACCCCGGAGCGGAGAATCATCGGCTTGCGGCTGCGGCGGAGAAAGAGGGGATCTCTGTGGTGCATGGTTGCACCTTGGTGATGCTCCAGGACGGAACGTTTTGATTCCCAGCAAGCGGAGTGTCGTCACTTCGGCGTTTTACCCGCTTGGCTAGCTTGCCAAGGGCGTCGCATGTCTGCTGGGCCAGCCTGTGGCAGGCCTTCCGCTGGTCCGTGCCGCAAGCTCTTTTGCGAAACCTCTTCTAGGCCGCGCAGTGCTTCACCAACTCATCCAGGTTAAAGATCCGGCGGTGACCGGTGCGGGTATTGCGGAAGACGACTTCGTACCAGCCATGCATGCGTTCGGCTTGGTAGAGGCTTGCTCCGACCTGGATCGGCCGATGCGTGATGACGCGCTGGATGACGCGTTCGTATCGGGATCGCGGGAAATCGCGCATCTTGCGGCGATTCCAATCAATGGCGCGTCCGGCATCTTCATAACGTGAAGGGCGATCGGTGAAATCGAGGAGTGAGCGGGCTCGACCGGTGAGGACGGCGAGCACGTGGCGCGTGACCGCACGGTCGCTCATCTCGCGCATGGCTCTCCGGAGCGGCTTCGCAATTTCCAATGCGATCTCGCGCAAGCTTAAAGTCCGTCCGTCCGTCGTCTGCCAATCAGCGGAGTTTGGATCGGACGCGAAAGGATTTCGAGGGAAGCAGTCGTGCCGCGCCAGGAACCCTTTTCGCGACGTGTGTTTCATTGGGGCAAAGCCCTCGATGACCGGTATACCGCGGCGGCGGAACTCGGCGAGCGACACCTCCGGCCATTTCAACACGTCGAGGATGGCGCTTACGATGAATGTCGTGGTGGCCGGCATCAATGCAGGGTCCGGAGTGAAGTCGACGGTGACTTCGAGGCGATTGCCGCGAGGCCGGACGCCCACACCTGAGCTGCGGCGGTTTGCGGCCAGGAGCATCACCGCCGGATGAATGAGGTAGGTGAGCACGCGAGCCATGGGCCATAGGTCACAGTACCGGTTGGCGGGGACGGAGATATTGTAGTGGGTGCTGAACCCTTCGAGTCGCACCGTGCACCCGTGTTGCTTTTCCCAAGCGTCCAGTTCGCCGCGGACGAACTCGATTTGTTCCCAAAGGGAACGCACGGCGCGAACGGAGCAACCCGGTTCGAGTTCGATGATCGGTGTGGCGACTTCCACGACGCCGGTATCAAAGTAAAGCGCGCCGCCACTGGGCAAGTGGACGGACCGGCCCACGCGCGGGATAACCGCGCCGCGGACGATATCCTTCGGTGCGCCGAATACTTTTTCCGGCAGGCACTTCTCGTCGTTTACATAGACCGAAAACTCCGCCTCGAGCCCGATCACTGCGGCCTTGGGTTGCCGAAGCGGAATCCGTTGCCTGCCGCGGGATGCGCGGATGTGGATTTGGGAAGACGAGCGCTTCGAGGTAGCTGCCATGGAGTGCCATATCGGAAACGGGCGGCACTCGTTTGGCGGATGGGCTACGGAATGATGGCTAAGTAAACCTACTCAGGTTGTTCGCTTTGGTCGCGAGGCGTCCAGTGCACGTAACCGATATCGAAGTGGAGATGATCGTCCGTCTGTCCGGGAGCGCTACCGAAAGGCTTGGTGAAGATCTCCTGCCCAAGCTCCTGCGCGATCGCAGCGTATTTCTCGATTGCGCGCTGCGAGTCCAGTCGCGTGTCTCCAACGCGGTAGATGTTTGCCGCGGACGCCCACAGGTGGGGCGTCGCGGCCGGGGAAAAGCCGTGGCTGGGTGAACGGTATCCGCCATTTACGGCAACTGAGACTGGCGCGCCAACACGCTGGCGAAACTCGTGCAGATACCGCGCGAGGATGGAAACGGCACAGGGCACGTAATGCGGAAAGGTGCCGAGCAGGCCCTCGTGCTCGCGACAATCCACGCTCATCAATTCCGCCAGGGTGAAATAAGGGGAAAGGCGCGTTGCTTTCGCGAGATTCCAGTCGGCGACCGCATAGAAGTAGCGCGGTAACGTGTGCACGCGGCCGACGTGGTCGCGCATCGGTTCGCCGGGACGAAGGAGCGCGCGCACCTTCGCGGGCAGAGACTGTCCATCCACGACTGGCAGGGGCGGGTTCATGCGGGCTTCTCTTCCCGACCGCCGTCGATAAAGCGTGCTATGGCGGCGGAGATTTCGGCGACGGCGCGATTGCGCTTGATGGCTTCGGGCCCGTGTTGGGTAAGGATTGCCACAACGTAAGGTTTTCGTTCAGGCAAATAGACCAAGCCTGCGTCGTGACAATGCGTGGAAATCTCGCCCGTCTTGTGCGCGACCCGTGTGCCCTTTGGCAGCCGAGCGGGGAGCATGCTGTTAAACTCCTGGCGGAATAGAATCCGTAGTCCTTCCTCGCGGAACTCTGGCGCGAGGAAGTGTTCCTCGGCAAAGAGTCGGTGCAGTCGCACCAATCCCTCGGCGGTGGCTTGGTTGTTGATCTCGTTCTCGTGCGCAAGAGTGTCTTCCACGCCGCGTTTGATGTCTACGCCCCGGACGTCGCCCAATTCCATCACATGGCGAACGTAATCGATTCCCAGCAGATCGATGAGGAGATTCGTCGCGAGATTGCTACTACGGACGATCATGGCTTCCGCGAGTTCACGTATGGGCAACGATTGCCCGACGGCCTGGTGCACGACGGGGTCGGCATCGCGCTCGCGCTCGATCCGGTAAGGGCTGCCATCCACCGCGCTTTTGAAACGGTTGCGGACCTGCAGCCGGTCCTCGAGCCGTAAACGCCGCTCTTCGGCGGCCTTCAGGATCGCAAGCAAGACGCCGGATTTGAATGTGCTTGCGGCGTGGAATAGCCGGTCACCCTGGAAGGCAAAGCGGAGCGAGCTTTCGTAGTCGTAGAAGGCGATCGCCACCGTTTCCAAACGCGCTTTCTGCGTAATCTCATGAATCCGATGAAGTAGCTTGGAGCCAGGCATGGCTGATGTGGAGTTTACTTGGGCATCGCGGGCCGCGGCAAGGTGAGGGGCAATGGTTGGAACTTCTTCGCGCGAGGAAAATCGGAAAGCGTATCGGGATTTGCCAGGCTCCTCCCGGCCGGCAGTGGGAAACGCGCAGGTGGACCGGTGGGAGTCGCAGCTCTGCCAAACGTAGTCGCAGGTCATCTCAACGCGCTCGCAGCCTCCCTATACGCACTCGCAGGTGCCCAAAATCGAGACGCAGGCCATCAAAACCAAGACGACGCAGGTCCCCAAAACTGAGACGCAGATCGTGTAAACGGGCTCGCAGGTGCCCTAAACGGAGTCGCAGCCTCACAAAATGGACTCGCAGACGCTTTCGACAGGGCCAGCGATGCATTCCACAGGGTTGGGGATACCCTTAACAGGCTCGCGGTTCTCAAAAACAGGAGCATCAAGAAAGTTCAGGAGGATCGAACCGTGTAGCACCGGAAACTCTTTGCGCAACTGCGTTTGCATATCACGCGGCTGGAGAAGTGCCTGCGGAAAATACCAAGGGTGCGCGCTAGTAAGGGTCATGTGCTGAATGTCGCATCAGTAATAATTGAGAATGTTTCTCAAGTAGAGTTGACGGCGCGAAACACCCTCCGCTAAACGCAGACTCCTGTTGCAACTGCGTCTCAGTTGCTTACCCGATACATGACAACTAAATCCATCCTTACAGCATGCGCCGCGCTGGGGCTCCTTGGCTCCGCGCTCGACCTTCAAGCGGGCGAGCGGCGTTTTACCTACACCTACGAAGCGACCACGGCTCCGAAAAACAGCGTCGAACTCGAAACTTGGGTCACGTGGAAGGCAACCCGCGGCGGTGAAGATCACGGCAACCAGTTCGACTTCCGCCACGAACTTGAGATCGGCGTCACGGATCGCTTGCAGCTCGGCCTTTACCTTTCTGACTGGAGCATCAACGAGTCGCGCGGTCATACCGAGGCCGACTGGACCAATGTCGGCGCGGAGCTCATCTACAATCTCTCGAACCCGACGACCGACTTCTTGGGCAGCGCGCTCTATTTTGAAGTGAAGGCCGGCGACGAGGAGTTTGCGCTCGAAGGAAAGATCCTACTGCAGAAGAACTTCGGCCCGTGGATCGTGGCCTATAACGCCATCGTGGAAGCCGAGTGGGAAGGCAACGATTTCGATGAGGAAGTGGGCGTTTTCGAGCAGACGCTCGGCGTCAGCTACCAGATTTCGCCGAAGTTCTCCGTGGGCGTCGAAGCGCTCCACGAAATCGAGTTTGAAAACTGGGAGGAAGCGGGTGATCCGGTCGTGTATGTGGGACCGAATGCTTCCTGGCGACCCGGCCGCGACCTAGCGACGGCGACGGTTCTTTTCCCGGCCACGGACATCGATGAAGACCCCGATGTGCAATCGCGCCTCATCTTCGGCGTTAATTTCTAAGTCGTGTTGGTGTAAGCGGCGCGGGCTACGGCTCGCGCCGCTTTTCCTCGCGATCGCCGCATCGGTGCTCACCGGTTGCGGCAACGTGGAGCAGGTGGCGCCAGTGGTGACTTCCGCTCCGGGAGCGGACTCCAGTGCCCTGGCGGAGGGGCGCCGCATTTACACGCAGGCCTGCACTGCCTGCCACGCGGCGGAAGCGGTATCTGCCTACACGGAGGCGCAGTGGCGGACGATTCTGCCAGACATGATCGAGCGGACAAAGCTCAACGCCGCGCAAGGCCAAGCTGTGAGCACGTATGTGCACGCCGCGTTGCGGGTTCCGAGGACGGTCGCGCGGTAGGAATTGCAAGGAAGCTGCATTCTCAGCTCCGGCGGAGCAGGGGAGAGATGAGGCCAGCACGCTTGCGTTTCACGGCTCGCGCCGGAGCGCTCTGAAGTGCACCATCCAAAACAGTGTTCCAATGGCGGAGACAACTCACGTTCCTGCCGTTCTGCGAGTGGCGCACGGGTCACAGCTCTGGCGAGCCGTGCTACGGCGCAAGCGTGCGTGCCATGACGCCTGCAACTCCGCGCTGCCTTGGACCGCTGATCTCTTATTTCTGACCGCTGGGCTTACCCCACACCCGCTTCAGCGCGGAGTGCGTGGGCGTTGCGAACAATACGGGCTGGCCGATGAGCACGACGAGCAACCAGGCCCAGGCGGGCATCCATGGCTGGGGTGCGTCGTCTTTGAATCCGTAGACGTAGTTGATGTTCACCGGCTGCTTCGGGTTGGGGAGCTTCGCCCCGGCGGGCGGCATCCAGTAAAAGCAGACGAGAACGATGACGGTGCTGAGCGCGATCCACGGCAAGAGAGCGCGGCGATCATAGCCGAGGCGCGCGACCACATATAAGAGGAGGAAGGGCAGCCAGCCGTGGAAGAGGGAGATGGCGCGGGTGCTGAGCGGGATCTTCGCGTCGAACATGTAGCCGGTCATCCCCGTGATTTTCAGGCCGACGAAATGCACGATGAAGTCGAGCACCCACAGGGGTTGCGGGATCATGATGCCCACGGCAGCGATGCTCGCGAGGAGCGAGTTTTCCCGCCACATCGCGACAAGCGTGAGAAATGCGGCGAGGTCGCAGAAATAGAGGAAGTTCGTCGGTCCATTGACGCGCCAAGACACGGGCACCATCACGGCGAGGAACAGCGTGTAGGCGATCTTCAGCCACAAGGGGAGGGAGCGCGCGTTTCGCGGGTCCGGTTTCGATGTCGGTGGCCGCGGCGCGGAAGGGCAGGTAAAGAGCCAACCTGCGTCCTTCCACCCGGTGGCTAGCTTTTCCGATCCTCAGGCCCGGTCGACGCGTTATTTACGGCCCGGCCTTTGCCGGCGGAGAGGCGGCCTTGGAGTTCGCTAATGCGCTCCTGCATTTCCAGATACCGCTCCACGGATTGCCTGGACTGCGCTTGTAAACGTTGGACTTCTTTCAACAGGTCGGAAGGAAGACTATCGGACGCGTCTGACATTTGGGTGAGAATTGGCTGAGCTCGTGGAAGGGATGCGCTCGGTAGCGGTTCCGGGGCGCATCGATAGCTAGGCTTATTCCCGCATAGCCCGCAACGAGGCTCTCCATGATGGAGCGCGCTTTTCGCGCTTGGTCTCCAGAGCGTTACACGCAGCATGCAAAAGCGTAATCGGCGGTGGCGATCGCAGTTCGGCGGAGGCTTGAGCGACGCCTAAATAAATCGTCATAACTCCGATGCCTTATTCGTTAACCGGGGTGGTTATCTGCGCGGTGGTTCGCCTTCATACACATGCGCTCTGCTGCACATGTGCGGAAATGGTGAGCATCCGCCAATTTTAGAACAGCTTGCGCGCTCTTGGTGCGCAAATTGCCTTCATCCGCCCGCCCATCCATGCGCACCCAGCTTTTGTCCGCCTTGATCGCCGTGACGGCGAGTCCCTTGCTTGCAGACGTCGTCGTAAACGAGATCATGTACCATCCGCAGTCAGAAAACTCTGCGGAGGAATACATCGAGCTGCATAACACCTCGGCTCAAAGCCAGGATCTCAGCGGATGGAAGCTCACGCGCGGGGTTGAGTTTACGTTCCCCGCCGGGGCGACGATTTCTGCGGGTGGATACCTCGTCGTGGCCGCCGATGCGGCGGCTTTCAATGCGAAGTATCCGACGGTGACAAACTTCGTCGCAGGCTGGACCGGGAAGCTTTCGAACTCGTCGAACACGATTCGCCTCGAAGACGCCATAGGCACGAAGCGCGATGAAATCGAATACAGCGATGATGGTGACTGGGGGCAGCGGCGCCGCCAGGACCCATCGGACCACGGGCATCGCGGGTGGGTCTGGCGGAGTGACGCGGATGGATTTGGGAAGTCGCTCGAATTGATCAACCCGGCATTCGACCGGCAGGAAGGGCAGAACTGGAAGGCGAGTTCGGTGAACCAGGGGACCCCTGGCGCGGCGAACTCGGTTGCCGCCGCGAACATCGCGCCGGTGATCGACAAGGCCGCGCACTTTCCGTGGGTGCCTCGCTCGACCGACAATGTGACGATCACATGCCGCGTTCGCGACGATCAGCCCGGCGCGGTGACGGTGAAGCTGTTTCATCGGGTGGATGGCGCGGCTTCGTTTTCGGAAGTGGTGATGCGGGATGATGGCGCGGGCGGCGATCCGGTGGCGGGGGATGGTTTGTTCACTGCGGTGCTTTTGCCTGAGGCGAGCGGCACGGTCGTGGAATTCTACTTCTCCGCGACGGATGCAGGTTCGCTGGTGCGAACATGGCCCGCACCGGCGCGCGATTACACCGGCACGGAGACGCAAAGCCAGAACTGCCTCTACCTTGTGGATGATGCCGTCGTGAGCGGGACGATGCCGCTCTACCGCCTTATCATGCGCGCCGCCGATCGTGCTGAGTTGAGCAACATCAACACGGACACCGGCACGCCGCCATTTCCGTACAACCCGAACGAGCCGACGGATCAAACGCACAGCCACGCTCGGTTCAACGCGACGTTCATCAGCCGCGACGGCACCGGGACCAAGGTGCGTTACCTGGCGGGCGCGAGGAATCGCGGCAACGGATCGCGGAGCCTTCAGCCGCAGAGCTTCAATGTGCAGTTTGCGAATGCGGATGCGTGGAATGGCCGTGTGGCGATTGCGCTGAACACACAGAACACGCCTTTTCAGCTCTTCGGCAGCGCGCTTTATCGCAGGTCTGGGCTCGCCGCGCCGGAATCGCGCGCCGTGCAGTTGAGGGTGAATACGACGAATCCGGCGAGCGGGAGCGGCGCGCCGAGCTATGGATTCTACGTCTGCAACGAGGTGCAGGATTCGGAGTTTGCGGATCGGCAGTTTCCGCAGGACTCGAGCGGGAACATCTATCGCGCGCAGCGCTTCTTCAAAGGCACCACCGCTGGGGGCACCGTGATTCAAAACGCGGCCGATCTCGCGCTGCATACGCCGGCTGCGGGAGAAACGCTTTCGCAGGTTGATCTCTACAAGTTGAACTATCGCAAGGAGACGAATATCTCCGAGGACAACTGGGGCGACCTGATCGGCGTAACGGAGGCGCTTGCGAAGGGTCAGAGCGGCGCGACGATCAATGACCCCATCACCTACGCGCCCGACTATCTCACGAGCGTGCAGGCGAAAATCGACATCGAGCAATTCGTCCGCTGGTTTGCGGTCGAAACCTTCGCCGACAACGAGGAGACGAACCTGAGCAACGGCGATGGCGACGACTACTATTTGTATATCGGCGCCACCGATCCCCGGGCGCGCCTGGTGCCGTACGATCTCGATACCATTCTCGGTCGAAGCGCCGGATCGAACTCCGCCACGCATGGCATCTTCCGGATGGTGGATGACCCGAATACACCCGTGAAGCCGACGCCGATGAATGCGTTCATCAAGCACCCGGCAATCGCGCCGCTTTACTATGGCGAATTGAAGCGGTTGCTCGATGGACCGTTCAATCCCGCGGAACTCGATCCATTCTGCGACGCCGTGCTGGGATCGGTCGCGCCGGTGTCCGTGCTGGATACGATCAAGACCTTCAACGCCGCGCGGCACGCGCACATCACGACGCTCGTGCCACTGAATCTTACGGTCACGAGCGCACTGCCGCTGGTGAATGGAATCCCGCAGGCGACCACGTCGGCCACTTCGCTGACCGGTCGCTCGCACGCGGTGAATACGCGTAGCGTGAAGGTGAATGGAGTTTCGGCGACCTGGATCGCGTGGTCTGCGACCTGGAACGCGGCAAACGTGGCGCTGAACCCGGGAATCAACCGCGTGCTCGTCCAGGCGTTTGACGGCAGCGACGCGGAGATCGATCGCGCTTACATCGATATCTGGTACCAGGACGGAACCACGCAGTCGGTCTCCGGCAGTATCGCTGCCGACACAACGTGGACCGCTGCCAATGGCCCGTACCAAGTTACAGCAGCGTTGACCGTCCCGGCCGGCGTGACGCTTACGATCCAGCCAGGAACCAGCGTGCTCGTCGCGGCTGGGGTGACCTTGACGGTAAGCGGTCGCATCCTCGCGGAGGGCACGGAGACGAAGCCGATTTATTTCGGCCCGGTGCCGGGCGCCGCAAACTGGGGCCGCATCGCGATCACGAACACGACGGTCGAGTCGCGGATCGCGCATGCCTACATCACCGGCAACGGGTCGTCGGCGATTCGGCTGAGCAATGCGATCGCGGTGCTCGATCACCTGAACTTCGGCAATCCGGCGGTGAAATACCTCGACCTGGATGGGAGCTCTTTCGTGGTGAGCAATTGCGTGTTTCCCTCGCCATCAGTCGGACTCGAGCCGGTGCACGGCACCGGCGGCATCATGGCGGGAGGACGCGGCATCATCCGCGACTGCTTCTTCGGCCGGACGATAGACTACAACGACACGGTGGACTTCACGGGCGGCAATCGTCCGGGGCCGATCCTGCAGGTCCTGAACTGCGTCTTCACCGGCAGCGATGACGACCTGCTCGATCTCGACGGCACGGACACGTGGGTGGAAGGGAACATCTTCATGCATTGCCATCGGCACGGTTCGCCGGACTCTTCCAGCGCGGTGAGCGGAGGAAGTGACAGCGGGCAAACTTCGGAGATCACGATCGTGGGGAATCTCTTCTACGACGTGGACCAGGCGATGACCGGCAAGCAGGGGAACTTCTACACCATGCTGAACAACACCGTGGTGGATCAGAATGGCCGCGGCAGCGATGACGCCGTAAACGCCGTGGTGAACCTGGCGGACGAAGGAATCACGGAGGCCTTGGGCGCGTATCTCGAAGGAAACATCATTCATTCCGCGGAAGGGCTGATGCGCAATTACAACCCGGCGCTGAGCACAGTGACATGGGTGAACAACATCCTGCCCATGCCCTGGACCGGCCCCGGCAGCGGCAATGTCGTCAGCGGCGCGCTGTTGAATGATCCCTTCGATATTCCGACGCCGAATGAAACGAACTGGCGCCAATTGGTGCCGGTGCTTCGCCAGAAGTTCTCATTGCAAGGCCAGTCGCCGGGTCGCGGAGCGGGACCGAACGGCACCGATCTCGGAGGAGTTCGTCCGCTCGGCGTGAGCATCGGCGGGGCGCCGCAGGGAACAACCAATCAGCCGAACGCGACTCTTACCATTGGGACGCTGATGACCGGCAATGGGATCCCGGCGACGGCTACCGCATTTCCGAACGGATCGGGCTGGACGCATTACAAATGGAGGCTCGATGGCGCGGCGTGGAGTGCTGAAACGGCGATCAACGTTCCCATCACGCTGGCCGACCTGTCAAATGGCGCCCACACCGTGGACGTCGTCGGCCGCAATGATGCGGGCTTTTACCAGGACCATTCCGATTTCGGATCAAGCGGCCGGATATCGAGCGCCACTTGGACCGTGGATCGCGCCTACGTTCCGCCGCCGGGGACGCTCGGCGCGCGCATCAGCGAGGTGCTCGCGCAAAACACGTCCACGATCAACTTCGGCACGGCGTTCCCGGATATTATCGAGCTGCAAAACACCAGCGGCGCTCCCGTGAACCTCGCCGGATGGGGGCTCACCGATAACACGGCCCTTCCGTTCAAGTACACGTTCCCTGCGGGCACTTCGATTCCCGCGGGTGGCTTCCTCGCGGTTTACGCGAGCGGCAATAGCAGCGTGCCGCAGCCGAAGACGGGCTTTGGCCTGAAACGCGAGGGCGACACGCTTACGCTCACTCGCAGCGCGGCAGCGGGCGGGGGCATCGCGGATCAGGTGGCGTTTGGCTACCAGATCGCCGATCGTTCCATCGGGCGCGCGAAAGATGGCTCGTGGAGATTGTGCATGCCGACCTTCGGATCCGTGAACGTGCTCGCCGATACTGCGCCGGCCGACGCAGTTCGCATCAACGAGTGGCTGGCGGAAGCGGTCACGCAGAGCGCGACCGACTTCGTCGAACTCTACAATCCCGGTTCGCAGCCCGCGGATATCGGCAATGGTTTCCTCTCCGATAATCCCGCGGCGTGGCCGGATCACTTCCACATCCGGCAACTCAGCTTCATCCCTGCTCGAGGGTACGCCGTCTTCAAAGCGGATGATGACGAAGGGCAGGGGCCCGATCATCTCAACTTCGAACTCTCACCATTGCAGGGGGAATTGGCGCTATTCGATCCGCAGCTGCGAACAATCGATAACATCGTGTACGGGCCGCAACGTCCGGATGTGAGTGAAGGGCGGTCGCCGAACGGTGCGAACTCATTCCTCGCATTCAGCCTCCCGACACCAGGTGGGCCGAATGCCTCGCTGGTTTCCACCACCACGCAAGTGACGCAGGCGCTCATGCCGGCGGCGCACTCGTGGAAATATTTTGCGGCGACAGGCGGCCCGGCCAATGACGGCAGCGGACGTCCGTTCACGCATCCTCAATACGACGATGCCAGTTGGTCACCCGCGGGGGCGACCGCCGCGCAATTGCTCTACATTGAGTCAAGTTCGCTGACGAATGCTGAAGGTTTTGCGAAAACCACCGTGCTGCCGGGTTACAGCAGCACGCGTCCTTACCAGACGTATTATTTCCGGACGCATTTCAACTACACGGGATCACTCAATAATGTGGTCCTTACTGCGAAGGTGATGATCGACGATGGCGCGGTCATTTACCTCAACGGCTTCGAAGCGAAGCGTGTCGGCGTCGATAGTGCCATCAACCCGGTCGTTAATTCGACTTTGGCCAATCGCACGCCCGACAACGCGGTGGTGGAAGTAATCGACATCCCCGTGGATCACCTCGTGCAAGGCGACAACGTCATTGCCGTCAGCGTGCACCAAGTCCAGACACAGTCGGCGACCGCGGGCAGCTCGGACATCGTCTGGGGCATGAAACTCGATGCGACATCCACGTTCGGTGGCACGGTCGTTCTCAACGAAGTGCTCGCGTCGAACGCCACGTTGCAGAATCCGAGTGGCAGTTTCGCGGGATGGATCGAGGTGCGAAATAACGGGCCCGATGCCGCGGATCTTTCGGACATGAGCCTGAGTGATTCCATCACTCAACCACGCAAGTACGTGTTCCCCGCCGGCACGGCGCTTCAACCGGGCGCGATGCTTGTGGTCGAGTGCAACGGAAGCAGCCCGGCAAGCGGGACCAACACCGGGTATGCGCTGAATACCTCGGGCGGCGCTGTCGCCCTCTACCACAGCCTCGCAAACGGCGGTGGGCTGCACGACAGCGTGGTCTACGGACGCCAGGTGCCGGATTTCTCCATTGGCCGTTCGCCGGATGGAACGGGGGATTGGACGCTGTGCGTTCCGACGCGGACCGCGGCGAACACGACCGCGATCCTCGATCCTGCAAGCGCGGTGCGTGTAAATGAATGGTCCGCTGCGGGAGCCGCCGGCACGGACTTTGTGGAGCTCTTCAACACGGGCACGCATCCGGTGGAACTGGGCGGCATTTTCCTGAGCGATGATCTTGTCGACCGCGCGCGGTTCCAGATTCCGCCGCTGACGTTCATCGGCGCGACGGGCGCGAGCCGCTGGCAGAAGTGGGTGGCGGATAATGACAACTCCGGCACCCTGGAACACGTGAACTTCGACCTCGGTGCCACGGGAGATGTCGTGGGATTGTTCGACTCGGGCGGCTACTCCATCGATATCGTCGGTTTCGGCGCGCAGCAGGTCGGCCGCAGCGGTGGACGTTTCCCCGATGGCGGCGCCTATATTCTCGTGCTCAATCCCACGCCCGGCGCGGCCAATCAATTGGTGCCAGGCGGAGACACGGACGGCGATGGCATCACCGATGCGTGGGAACTCGCGAATGGTTTGAATCCGACGAGCTCGCTCGACGCCATGTTGGACAGCGATGGAGACGGGCAGTCGAATGTCGCGGAGTTCGTTTCCGGCACGGATCCGCTGAGTAGCGGCGACTTCCTGCACGCCCAGTTGATCACCACCGGCGGGAATGTGGCGATCCGGTTCACCGCGGTCGCGGGCAAAACGTATTCAGTGCAGTACAAGAACGACCTCGTTTCCGCGCAATGGTCGAAGCTGGTCGATGTCCCTCCGGGCGGCCAGACGGTGGTGCTGGACATCAACGACTCCGGAAACGCCGGACAGTTGAAGCGCTTCTACCGAGTCATCACGCCGGCTGTTCCGTAGGCGGGCAATGTAAGACCGGCAGACTTAATGTATCGCTTCTCCTCCACGGATGAAGCATGCGGCGGGGAAGGTGAAAGTGTGGCGAAATGACTTCTGACGAAGGGGGCCGACGGAACCGCCTGGCGCGCATACGTCCAAATACTGCCAAAAGGCCGATTAAATTCGGTTAATGTCCGGTAAGAACGACACCTCGCTCAGCCTTCCTGATCCAGATTTCCTCAGCCCGCAGGCCCTTCTTGCTGCAATTGTCGACTCGTCGGACGACGGCATCGTCAGCAAAAACTTGCAAGGGGTGGTCACGAGTTGGAACAGGGGCGCGGAGCGAATCTTCGGTTATCGCGCGGAGGAGATGATCGGGCAGCCGATCACCCGGATCATTCCCGCGGATAGACAGGCGGAAGAACCCGCGATCCTCGAACGGCTCAGGCGGGGGGAGCGAATCGATCATTTCGAAACGGTCCGGGTTCGCAAGGATGGTTCCCCCGTGGATGTTTCGCTCACGATCTCGCCGATCCGGCGCAATGACGGCACGATCGTGGGCGCATCGAAAATTGCGCGGGACATTACCCAGCACAAGCTGGCGATTCGGAAGCTGAAGGAGGCCAATGAGCAGCTCGCTCGGGCGGACCGGATGAAAATCGAGTTCATCTCGACGCTCTCCCATGAACTGCGGACGCCGCTCACCTCGATCGTCGGATGGCTCCACCTGCTCAGGGACGATCCGCAGCCGGGAGATCTCCAGCAGGGGTTCGAGGTAATCGAACGCAATATCCGGGTTCAGACTCAGCTCATCAACGATCTGCTGGATATGAGCCGCATCGAAACGGGCAAGATGACGCTCGATTTGCAGAGGCTGGATATCGCCGTGGCCGTGCAAGCCGCGATCGAAGCTGTGCTGCCGACAGCGGAGACCAAAAACGTGCGCATCACTTCAGCATTCGGGAGTGTCAATGGAGTCGTCATGGCCGACCGCAATCGAATGCAGCAGATCGTCTGGAACCTGCTGACGAATGCCGTGAAGTTTACGCCCAAGGGCGGGCGAGTGCATGTCACGATCGAACGAGTGAATTCCCACGTGGAGATTTCCGTCGTCGACTCTGGGATGGGCATTGCGCCTGAGTTCCTGGGGCGCATTTTCGAGAGATTCACCCAGGCGGACTCGTCGGTTTCCCGGAAGTATTCAGGACTCGGGATCGGTCTTTCGATCGTGAAACACCTCACGGAACTTCACGGCGGGACAATCCATGCGAAAAGCGCGGGCGTCGGTCGGGGGGCGACTTTCTGCGTCCACCTTCCCCTCATGCCCATTCACGTGGAACCGGAACGGAGCGCGGCCGAGCGGCGCCGCGCCGAGTTGGACGACATTCTGCCTGAAGAAGACCTTGCGGGCGTCGAAGTGCTGGTCATCGACGACGATGTGGATAGCGCGACGATCGTCGGCCGGATTCTGGAAAAGAATGGAGCGCATGTGCGCGTGGCGCACTCGATGGAAGACGCGCTTCGCGAGGTCCAGAACGCCACGCCTCACGTCCTTCTCAGCGACATCGGCATGCCCTCTCACGATGGCTACGAGCTGATCTCGCGCGTCCGTCAGCTGCCGCAGGGAAAGAAGTTGCCGGCGGTGGCACTCACCGCGCTTGCCCGCTCAGAGGATCGCACGCGGGCCTTGCGCGCGGGTTTTCAGATGCATATCGCGAAGCCGGTGGAAGCGGCGGAGCTCATCGCCGTGGTCCGCAATTTGGCGGAACTCCGCGAGAGCTGAGTCCAGGCGTCCGGCTATCAATAATTCACGCGAGACGGCGCAGCCTTCGGGCGATTTCGGGAATTCGCCCATTCGTTCCGAAGGACAATCCCGCCAGCAGCTGAAACGGGCTGGGGAACAAGGGCATGCTTTTCGGATCAGGGCTTCGCGCAGCCAATCGACGCGCGAATGCTTGCGCAAGCGGCGCCAAGAATGTTCTTCGTCAGCCCGCATTTATCGATGCGCCCTATGTTCCGCACTCCGCTCGCTCTCTCCATTGCGTTTTGTTCCACGCTCCTTGAACTCTCGGTTCGAGCGCATGATGCCAAGGCGATGGCGGAAGAGCCTTGTTGTCAGCTCGACTTATGGACGGGCGAAGGCGCGACGATCGGCCACATCCTCTTTCCGGAGATCAATTACCAGGCAGCGGCGGGAACGTCGTCGACCGATCCGGAAAACCTCGCAGTCGGGCACCACGATCCGAACCGGCACGGCATCACGCAGCAAAACATCGAATTCTCCCTCGGCGTGCAGTTGGGAAAGAACGTTCGCCTTTTCGGCAACTACAACGCGCTCGTCGATCACGACGACCATTGGACGGCGGAGTTTGAGGAGCATTACGCCGTCATCTCGCTCCCGTATGAGATCACCGTGAGAGGCGGACGCTTCTTCACTCACATGGGGTATCACAACCTCGAGCACCTCCACGACTTTACCTTCATCGACAAGTACCTCGCGAATGGCCGGCTGATTGGCGAAGACTCGGCGGTCATTTACGGCGGCGAGATTGCGACGCCGGTATTTGGCCGCGTGATGTCGAAAGGCTGGAGCGACCTTCTCGCGGTGTCGTATGGCGCGGTTCCCGATCCCGAGGAGGAAGGAGAGGAACACCACGAGGAAATCGAAGCGCCTTTCGAAGGCGAGGGAGGGCTTTGGCAGGATTGGCTCGCGACGGCGGATTACACCGTCAGCTACGCCCCGAGCGAAGCGGTGCGGATGGATGTGGGCCTTTCAGGTGCATGGGGGCGGAACAATTTCGGCCGTAACACTCAAGTCTATGGATTGCACTTTCAACACCTGTGGCGTCCGGCAGGTGCTGCAGAAGCGGATGCTTGCTGTCACAAGGATACAGCGGAGTTTTTGCGTTGGCGGACCGAAGCGTTTGTTCGGAGGTTTGGCGCGGTGAGCGGTAGTGAAGATGAGCACGAAGCGGAGGAAGTCGGCGGGGAAGAAGAACACGCTGAGGAAGCGACGATCTTGCGCGACGAGTTTACCGACTTCGGGGTCTACAGCGTGCTGAGCTACGGATTTAAGAACGGGAAGCTGCAGGCGCACCTGCGCGGGGAATACGTTAGCGGCGTGCAAGAAGCAGGGCTGCTCGAGCGCTACCGCATCTCACCCGCGATCACGTGGCACCCGAGCGACCGCCTTCCGATTCACTTCAAGGTTCAATACAATTACGATCACCTTCCACGGTTCGGCGACGAGCACAGTGTCTGGGCGCAGTTCAGCCTTACGTGGGGTGATTGCTGCGGGCACGAGAAGCGGTAAGCGACCGCGTATTGGACCTTCGGCGCGGGTTGATCACTCGGCGAAAACGAATTTGGCGACGGAAAACACGGCCCATCCGAAATCCAGCGCCGGCTCCGGTTGCTGCAATCCCGGCTGCAGTTTCGTTGCAATTCGATAGGTCCGGAAACGCCAATCGGCTTCCGCTTCCACAATTCCAGCATCGCGCAATACCGCCAGGTGTTTTGAGACCTGGTATTGGGCGACATTCAGATTGTCCGAAAGCACTTTCACCGTCGTGGGGGATGCAATCAGCGCAGCGATGATGCGCTGCCGGGTAGGCTCGGCCAGTGCCTTGAGGACTGCGGCACGTTGATCTTCGGGCATCTCACGCTTTGATGCGACATTCGCTTGCGCGCTGCAACGCATATTCGCGCAGAGACATATGCAGATTAAAGCATGTAAAAAGCCTTCGCGAGAGCGCAGAGACCCGCGCGCAAGCGGTAGTCGACGGCTTTACGAAGCGTGCTGGAGGTAGTCGACGACCTCGCAGCATCGCGGGTTGTCGAATACCTCGCCGGGGGGGGCGCATTCGACGATTTCTCCGGCGCCGTCTCGCACACAGACGCATGCGATCCAATCCGCGACCTTGCGTGCCTGGCGGATGTTGTGCGTCACGATCACGATCGTGTGCCGTTGCTTCAGGCGCAGGATCAGTTCTTCGATCGCCTGGGTGGCTTTGGGGTCGAGCGCGCTGGTTGGCTCGTCCATGAGGATGACTTCCGGGTGGCCCGCCAGTGTGCGGGCCAGGCAAAGCCGTTGCTGCTGGCCCACGGAGAGGTTTGATGCGGCCGCCTTCAGGCGATCTTTCACTTCTTCCCAGATCGCCGCCTCTTTGAGCGCGGACTCGAGGATCTCCTGCAACTCCGCCTTCGAATGCGAGCGAAGTCGTTTCACGCCGAACAGCACGTTTTCGGAAATGCTCGTGGGGAAAACGACAGGCTGCTGGAAGAGCATTCCCACGCGGGCGCGAAGCGTGTTCACGTCGACGTCGTAAATCGATGCGCCGTTCAGCCGGACATCACCTTCCACGTGCATGCCCGGGACGAGGTCATTGAGCCGATTGAGGCAGCGGAGGAGCGTGCTTTTTCCCGCGCCGGATGGGCCGATGACGCCGAAGACCTGGTTGCGGGCGACGGAGAAAGTCGCGTTGCGCAACAGCATTCGTCCGCCGCCGCGCGCCTGCAGTCCCCTCGCGGAAAGCACCGGTTCGGCGCTGGCGGGAGCGGTCGCGGAAGGACTAGAGGTAAGACTCGTCATGGGCTTTTAAACGACTCGGCAGAGTAGCGAAGCTGAGGCTGAATACGAGGCACACGAGGACGAACGCGGTGCCCCACAGTTTGCCGGCGACCCCGGGATCGAAGGAATCCTGCGCGAGGATGAAGATGTGATAGGGAAGGGTCAGCACCGGATTCTCCCGAATCCCCGAGGGGAGCGTGGCTCCGGCAAAAATGGTGGCGGTAAACATGATGGGCGCCGTCTCACCTGCCGCGCGCGCGAGGCCGAGGACCGATCCCGTGAGCAGGCTGCCCCACGAGTGCGGCAACAAGACGGCCCAGACGATTTGCGGTTCGTTCAGTCCCAGCGCCGCGGCGGCATCGATGTATGTCCGCGGGATCGCTCGCAGGCGTTCGATCATCGTGATCGTCACGGTGGGCAGCATCATCATGGCGAGCACGAGCCCGCCCGCGAGCCACGACTTTCCCCAGCCAAACCATTGCGTGAAGACGAGGAAGCCGAAGATTCCGAAGACGATGCCCGGAAGGCCGTTCAGCGTGTAGAGCAGCGAGCGCAGCCACCGTTTGAGGCGGAGCGACTTCAGCCACGTGTGCTCGAGCAACGCGAGCGCAAGCGCGACCGGCGCGCATGCGATGAAAGCGGTGACGAGGAGGATCAACGTGCCCGCAATGTTCCAGAAAATGCCGCCCGCCGCGCCGACGAGGCGGATGTGCTCGGTGAGGAAGGTCCAGTTCACGGCAGGGAAGCCGCGGAAGGCGATGACGCCGATCACCCCGGCCAGCACGCTGATCGCCGCGAGCGCGCAAATCGCCGCGCCCGCGCCGATGAGGATATCGAGAACCTTACGCACTGGCTTTCCTCCGGAAGGATGTCGCGGCAAGCGCGAGCGAGGCTGTGAGGATGAGCAGCAGAAGACCGAGTCCCATCACGGCTGCCCAGTGCAGTGGATCGCCGTAAGCGATGTTCGTCTCCGAACTGCCCAGTTTGCTGGCGAGGGTTTGCCCGGCCTCGAGCAAAGCACGTGGCGTGTACCAAGGCCTCGGCAAGTTATTGTCCTGCCTGCCGATCACGAGGAACACGGCGATCGTTTCCCCCAGCGACCGTCCGAGCGCGAGCAGCAAGGCAGCGCCGAGGCCGCGTCGCGCCTGGGGAAGGCTGACGGAGAGGATCGTCTCCGCCCGCGTGAGTCCGAGCGAACGGGCGGCGCGGCGTTGCGGGGCCGGGACCGAAGAGAGGGCATCGTCGGACAGCGTAATGACCGTGGGCAGCACCATGACGGCCAGCAGCAGGCCGGCGGTGAGGAGCGTGTCGCCACTCAACGGCTCGAAGCTTTCGAACGCATCATAGATCCAGTTTCGCAGGAGCATGATTCCGAGGAGCCCGTAAACGACGGATGGAACGCCCGCGAGCAGCTCGAGCGCGGCCTTGATGATGATTCGCAAACGACGCGGAAGGTACTCCGCGACGAAGACGGCCGTGCCGACGCCGATCGGTGCGGCGATGAGCAGCGCGATGCCCGCGACGACAAACGTGCCGTAGATCATCGAGAGCGCGCCGAATAGTTGCGAGCGGTAGAACCATTTCTCTCCCGTCACGTAGCCGGCGCCCGCATGCTGCCACACGGGCAGGCTTTGCCACGCGAAGATGCCGAACAGCAGCGCCACGGCGCCGAGCGCGACGAGAGTGAAGATCCAGGAGAAGAGGCGCGTCATTTCGCCGGGGGCTACGGGGCGAGATCCTTCATGCGGAGGTAACCGTGCTTCTTCACGAGTTCCTGGCCGCGATCTGAGAGGAGGAAATCAACGAGTGTCTTGGCTTCGCCCGTGGGCTCCCCGTTCGTGATGACGTAGAGGGGGCGACTCATCGGGTATTTGCGCTTCGCGATGTTCTCATTGGTGGGCGTTACCACTTCACCGCTCTCCGTCTTGATACCGAGGGCGAATACGGATTTTCCATCGGCCCACGACGAAGATAGCTGTGACATCGCGCCCCGCGTGCCGCCGACCTTGGAACGCGTTTCTTCGTTGCCGCCGACTTCCGGGAAGCTCACCTGCGGAGCGGTCTTGGGATTGCCGTAGACCCAATGGGCGAAGACCTCCCAAGTGCCGCGGCCGGGCTCCTTGTTGAAGAAAACGACGCGGCCTTTTCCGCCGAAGTCGCTCCAGCTCTTGGCAGAGCCTTCGTAGATGGACTTCACCTGCTCTTTTGAAAGGCTCTTCACGCCGCTTTCCCAGACATCCTTCGCAACCACGAGAGCAACGGCATCCTCGCCGATTTGGGTCTCCTTGAACTTGCACTTCGGATACCTGGCTCGGTCGTCGTCGGTGAGGTGCTTCGAGATCATCCCCACTTGGACCAGCCCCTCACCGAGCATCGAAATGCCGCCGGAACTTCCGCCCTGCGTATCGACCTGGATCTTCATGCCTTTCTCTGCGCGGAGGATCTCGGCGGCCTCGGCAACGGGGAGGTTGACCGTGGTGGAGCCGTTCACTTTCAGAGCTTCCTGAGCCAGCAGGGTCGCTGGGATCGCGAGGAGGAGAGAGGAGGAAACGCAGAGATGGGCACGCATATGCTGTGCAAGGCATATTTATCCGTCGCTCCAATGACAAGTGCTACATTTCTGCACGACCACGGAATTGCAGAATTCCGCGCAATCGCACATGCTTGTCGCATGCAAGGTTCTGAATGTTCCGAAGTCCTCCGCGCCCTCGCCGACCCAACGCGACGGCGCCTAATCGAAGCGCTGCTGGAGGGCGGGCTGAGCGTGAACACCTTGTCCGAGCGAATCAGTGTTCCCCAGTACCAGACTTCCAAGCACCTGCGGGTGCTCAAAGAGGCGCGAATTGTGGACGTCCTGGCGGAAGGCAAAGTTCGCACGTATTCGCTGGTTCGCGAGTTGCAGGAGCGCCTTCGCGGAAAAGATCCCATGCTCGACTTCGGCTGCTGCACATTCCGGGTCGAAGAGTTCCTCCGCAAGGAGTGAGCGGCGTCGCTTCCTCCCGAACGCCCTCCGAGCGCTCGCTCCGAGCAATCGTCATTGCGCCAGGGTTGAATCAATCGCGGACGGACCTGGTATCCAAAAGTCATCCCTGATCGCCCTTGAGTGACGCCTTTTAGTTGCGTTCCCGCGCCTGACCGTTGTCCGTGCACCGCTGATCGCAATTGTCCTATAACCGTCTCCATGACCTTTGACGTCCTCGGGCTCGGCGCGGTGGCGCTCGACGAGTTCCTCTATGTCGATGCCTACCCGGCTCCCGACACGAAGGTGCGCGTGCGCGAATCGCAGGTGGAATGCGGGGGCCTTACGGGAAATGCGCTGGTGACCGCGGCGCGCATGGGTGCCCGCTGCGCCTATGCAGGAAGACTTGGGACGAGCTCGGCAGCAAAAACCATCGAGGAGGGTTTTGCTCGCGAAGGCGTGGACACCAGCCACGCCTCGCGGCGCCCCGAGGACGGGGTCGTCACCTCGACAATCATCGTCGGGACCGAAGGCAATACACGAAATGTTTTCTCCCGGCGGAATGGGTTGACCGGCGCGCGCGAGTCGGAGCCGGCCGTGGAAGTGGTGCAGTCCGCGCGAGTCCTCTTCCTTGATCACCATGCGGGACCCGGTGGATTGCGCGCCGCGCGCATTGCGGCAGCGGCAGGGATTCCGATCGTCGCAGACATCGAGCGCCACGATGCTCCGTGCCTCGCGGAACTGCTCGAACTGACGGACCACCTCATCGTGCCGGCGAACTTTGCCCGCGCTTTTACGGGCGCGAGTTCACCGGCGGATTCAGTTTTTGGACTGGCGACGAGCGCGCGGGCGGTGACGGTGGTGACGAATGGGGCAGACGGTTTTTGGTTCCTGGAGAAAGGCGGTAAGCCGAGTCATGTGCCAGCATACCGAGTGCAAGTTGCTGACACGGCTTGCTGCGGTGACGTGTTCCACGGTGCTTACGCTGCGGCGCTCGCGGAAGGAATGCCGCTGATGGCGCGATTGCGATTTGCATCCGCGGCGGCCGCCGTGAAGGCGACGCGGGTTGGCGGACAACAGGCGATACCGCGCCGGGAGGAAGTGAACACGTTTCTCACGCGAGGCAATGTGCTCGCGTTCTAGGAAGCCGTTGGCGGCAGAAGAGCTCGGAAGTCAGAATCGGAGACCGGTTCCTTGTTTGGGAAGCTGCTGGACCGTATCGGTGCTCCGCGGGCTCGTTCGGGCACACAAGAGGATGCGACGGGCACTCACAGAGATGGGACGAGCACCTGCGGGGACGTGACGGGCACTCCGCGGATGCGTTCGGGCACTCGAAAGGATGAAAAATGCACCTGCGCGACCGAATCGGCCACTCTCGGAGTCGTGTAGGGAACTCCGCGAATGGAATTTTCCACTGAAAAACCCGCGCAGGGCACTTGCGCGACCGTGCAGCGCGCTCTCGGAGCGGAGAAGTGCAATTGCGCGCGGGAGCAGCGCACTTGCGCAGCCGAGCAGCGCACTTGCGGGACGGATTTGTCGACCCGCGTGGGCGAGCAGAGCACTTGCGCGAGCGAGCAGACCACTTGCGCGGGCGGAAAGAGCAGTCCCGCAGCCAAGTCGAGCACTTGCGCAGCCCGCCCCCCGACCTATTCCTCCACGAGCGTGCCCGAAGGCTCACAGAATGCGCAATCAACTCGCCAGCGCGCGGGGAACCACCTGCAACGTCACGTAAATTGCCACGAGGATGACCGCGATGCGCACTTCTCCGAATGAATTGCGCCATTCTGGGTGGCATGGCGCGCCTGCGGTCCATGGGAACAGGCGGGGCAGCAGCCGTGGCACGTTTGCGGCGTAGGCCTGGTAGGCAGGGCCAAACTCTCGAGCGAGGAATTGTTCTTCAGCGGGGATGATCGTCGCGTAGAGCACGGCGAAAGTAATCAAGTGCATGGGAAGCAGCCAGGGATCGCCGAGCAAAGCCACCATTCCCAAGCCGAGGATGAAGTTTCCGAGGTAGATGGGGTTTCGCACACGCGAGTAGGGGCCGCTGGAGGCGAGTTTTCCTCCCTCGATCGTGCTGGAGCGGGTGTGGTTTCCCGCATGCGCCGCTGCCCATGCCCGCAGCAAGAGTCCGCCCGCAACCCCCACGAGCGCAATGCAGCGGATCGCAAAGGGCAACGCGTCCCAGTCCCGCGGTTGAATCAAAAAGGCGGCGGGGATCACCGGGAGTAATCCGATAAAAAGCCGATGCCCGAAGATGCGTTTACCCCACTTTGCCAAACGCGCGGTTTTCATCGGGAATGTTTATAGCGTGGATTTCGGCGCTGGCTGTAGGGGTTCTTTCGCGTGCGGGATATCTCCCGCGCGAGGCGCGGAGAAATATTGGCAGCTGCAAAGGCAGCTTCGGCGTGTGAATAGCGCCGGCTGCCGGGAAGTGGAGTCAGCGGCTTCGCTGGGAATTGTTCAAGATGGGCTGAAAACCAGTTTCCGGTCCGCCATCGACGCGGCTGACCAAGGCGGGAATGGTCTGCTGGGTTGACCGCGCGCTGTAGCGGCGCTGGTTGTAAAGCTCGTCGGCCGTTTGGAAGAGCGCGGTGGCGTCCAGGCTCGCAGCCTCCGTGTTGCCGTCGAGCGGTTGGCGCGTGAGCGTTTTTCGATCCGACCGGGTGAAACGCTCAACGACCTTGCCGAGGCTGAGCGTGACGAGCTCGGGCGCGCGATAGATGGCGATGCTGCGGTTGTGATTGAGCAGCGCGAAGCGGTGCGCCGCGGGTGAGAGGAGGTCGCGTCCGTAGAAGACGGAATCATACGGACGCCCGATCAGGCCGAGGATCGTAGGCGTCACATCGAGCTGGCAGCCGGCCGTGTTGACGCGCTGAGGATTCTTCACCGCGGCGGGACCGAGAATCAGCAACGGGATCTCGTAGCTGAGCACCGGCACGGTCTGGCTCCCGTAGACACGAGCGCCGTGATCGGCGACGATCGCAAAGATGGTGTCCTGCCAGAACGGCTCGTTTTTTGCCTGCTCGATGAAACGAGCGAGCGCCACATCGGAATAGCGCGCGCCGGCTTTGTGTCCTTTCAGCTTAGGATCTACGCGCCCTTCGGGAAAGGCGAACGGCTGATGATTCGAGACCGTCATGGCCGAGATGAGGAATGGCTGGCCGCTCCGATGCGCGGCGCGCGCTTCAGTAAGGACGCGATCATAGAGATCTTCGTCGCAGTGTCCCCAGACCGTGGAGAACGTCGGGTGGTCGAAGTCGCTCCCTTCGATGAAACGCTGAAAGCCGTTCGCGAGGAAAAAGGGCTTCATGTCATCGAAAAGCCCGCGCCCGCCGTAGACGAAAGTCGCGGAATAGCCGTCGCGAGCGAGAACGGTGGCGAGCGTGTCGCAATCTCGGCTTTTGCTCCGCGCCAGCATCGCGTCGCCGGGGAGAGGCGGGAATGAGGCGAAGATTGCTTCCATGCCGCGGACGGTGCGATTCCCGTCGGCGAAGAGGTTGGTGAACAGGAGGCCTTCGTGGGCCGCAAGGGAGTCCAGTTGCGGCGTCAGGCTGCGCTTGGGCGGATTCCCGTCTTTGCTGTTCAGGCAGCCCCAAAACTCGGAACCGAAGCTTTCCTGCGCCAGGACGATCACATTCAGTTTCGCCCGCTGCGGATCGCCTGGGATGCGACGTTGGAGCGAGTAGGGATCCGCGGTCCACTCCGCGCCCGGCGTGTCGAGTCGTTGGCGCGCTCGGCGAAAAGCCTGCTCGCGCGGGAGCGTCGGAAAGAAATGCGCGTATTCGAGGTCCCGCGTCCAGAAAGCGATCGACCCGCTCACGAGCCCGTTGTTCGCAATTTCGTTTACGAGCCGATCGTTGTCGCGGTGGAAGTCGAAGCGCGTGACGCTGGCGAGCAATGCTGCGCTCGCGGCGATCCAGGTGAGCAATCCGCCGATGCGCGCTCGCGGCGAAATCTCTTTCGATGGCCAGGCGAAGCGTTGAAGGATCCACGTGATGACACCGGCGCCGCCGACGCAGACAGCGATGATGCTCTTAACCGGATACATTGCGCTGACATTCCCGCTGACCTCGGTCCAATAATGCAGGTAATCGATCGCGACAGTGTTGAAGCGCGATGAGTATTCTTCGAAGAAGAAATACTCGGCCTGGAAGAGGAAGAGCAGGAGCGCCCAAAACAACCACGTGCTCGCCAGGAGCAGGCCTTGCTGCCATTTGGAATCCATCCAGCGCCGGGTTCCGACAGCGACGCTGAGCGCGGTCGGAAGAAAGAGCACCGCTGCAACGGTGGCATCGAGCAGCAGTCCCGAGCTGAATATCCATGCGAGGGATGCGCCGCCAGATTTTGGACCAAACTTCGTCAGCAGGATCACGCGCAGGATGGAGGAGAGAAGAACAAACAAGCAGGCCTGCAAGGACGGGAACGCCCACCTCGAACGAACGGATCGCGACGAAAATGAAGTGACGGCGTGCATGGAGCGTCGCATGAAAACCCGTGGTGCTAACGCTACTCCCTTCGGTACCGTTACGCGCCAGTTATGTCGGAGGGACGAAGGCTGTCAGATGGCCATCGAGTCGTTCCGCTGGAGCTCTCCTTTTTGCGCTGCGTTTACTATAAACATGACGCTCCTAACTGAGCTGAAACGCCCGAGCGTTCTGGAACGAACTTCGGTGACACCACACTAGCTCCCGTTCACTTTCCCGTTTTTCGGAAAGCTCGCGGCAAACTCCGTTATTCCGTCGCCGCTGCGCACGAGCAGGACATCGCCGCCATGCGCGCGGGCCAACTCGCGAGCGAGGCCGAGGCCGAGGCCTGAGCCGGGTTCAATGGCGGAATGTTCCACTCGGAAGAAGCGCTCGAAAAGGCGTGCTTGATGTTCCGGCGGGATCCCCGGACCGGTGTTCAGGATCGAGAGCTGCCACACGGGACCGGCGTCGAGCAGCCTCACACGAACCTCTCCGCCCGGAGTGTTATACTTCACGGCATTATCGAGAAGGTTGCTCGCGATTTGGGAAAGGCGCAGGGGATCTACGGTGGCAGGCGCTTTTGCCGGCAGCTCACAAGTCACCCGGACGCCGCGTTGCTCGGCAACGATGCGGGCGTCCTCGGCGCATGCCTCGGTTAGCGCGGCGATGTCGTGTTCGGCGAGATCGAGCGTAAGGCGCCCGGCGTCCGCGCGCGCGAGCAGGAGCAGGCTCGAGGTGATTTCTGTCAGTCGGCGGGTTTGCTCGAGGAGGCCGTTGATCGCCACGCGATCATTCTCCCCAATTGTGGGTGAATCGAGGACGGCTTCAATGCTGGAGCGCAGGATAGTAAGCGGGGTCTTGAGCTCGTGCGACGCATCACCGCTGAAGCGCAACGCCTGCTGGTAACTGCGCTCGAGGCGATCCAGCGTCGCATTGAGCACGCGCGCATGGCGCTGGATTTCGTCGGGCGTCGTTGGTTCGGGCACGCGCAAGTGGAGTCGCTCGGCAGTGACTCGCTCGGCAGCCGCCGTCATGTCTTCCACCGGCGCGACCGCACTTGCGGCGAGCCGGCGCCCGCCGAGCCACGCGAAGCCGAGCGCGAACGGCAGGGCCGCAAGCAGCGCGAGCATGAGCGCGCTGGCGAGGGAGTTCGCGGAATTGACCATCGCGATCGCGAACGTCAGGCCGTTCCGGCTTTCCACGTAGAGCCGCAGGTGCTCACCGCCCAGGCTTACGTCGTGAAATCCTGCGGGCAGCGATGTGAAGCCGGGTTTCGGCACGTTCTCCGTGCGCCAGCGGACTTTGTCACCCGTTCGAATCTCCATGAATGCGGGCGGATTCCGTTGTGGAAGCCACTCGCGCATTTCCGTGTCCACTTTGCGCCAATCGAACTTCACCCCGCCATGTCGCTCGAGCTCCGAGAAAAGGTGGATGGCGTCCGCATGCAACTCTTCATCCAATTCAGCGAGTTCGCTGCGGTGCGCGGACCAGGTCGCGCCTGCGCCGCAGATCGCGATCGACACCGCCGCGACGACGGTCGACCAAAGGGTGAGCCGTTGCCGAAAAGGCAGGCGTTTCATTCTTCGCGCCTCAGCACGTAGCCGACGCCGCGCACGGTGTGGATGAGCTTCACCGCGTGCCCTTCATCCACCTTCTTGCGCAGTCGTTGCACGTACACTTCCACGACGTTCGTGCCGGTATCGAAATGCCACTGCCAGACGTTTTCGATGATCTGCGTCTTGGAGAGCACACGGCCGGGCGAGCGCATGAGATACTCCAGCAGCGCGAACTCACGCATGGGGAGTTCGATCTTCGCGCCATTTCGGGTCACCTCGCGGCTGACGAGATTCATCGTGAGGTCCTCCACGCGGAGCATGGTAAGTCCCTGCGCAGTCGCGCGTCGGGAGAGGGCGACGACGCGCGCGACGAGTTCCTTCATGGCGAAGGGCTTGGAAAGATAGTCGTCTGCACCGAGCATGAGTCCCTCCACGCGCTCGGAAACTTCGCCGCGGGCGGTCACGAGGAGGATCGGCGTGGGCACGCGCTTTTCACGGAGCACGCGCAGAATGCTCAGGCCGTCGCGGCCGGGCATCATGACGTCGAGCACCAGGGCGTCGTAGGGAGTCGAAAGCGCGGCATCGAGCGCTTCATCTCCGCGATGGCACATGTCGACGGTGAAGCCCTGTTCGCGCAACGCGTTGCGGATATGGGTGGCGACTTTCTTTTCGTCTTCAGCAAGCAATACGCGCATCGAGTCGGTAAGAGGTTCGCCCGAGCAATGAATCATGACGGGACGAGTAAAACGATGACTAATAACGCGGAGAGCAGAGGGAAGCTGACGGGGTTGTTATGTTGGGGCCGACAGGGCCCTTGAGGGGATCGTCTTATCTGTTAAGGGGCGGCGACGAGCGGTCTACCGTCAACATCCAACCTTACGCCGAGGATTGCGTAATGAAGCTACGCGGATGTTTTCTGGCTCGGCTCAAATCCAACATCCAACATCCAAGTTTTAGTGAGCGCCTGCGGCGGGTTGTTCCGAACGCGGCGACTTCCGTCGGTAGCTCGCTTGCGACTAGCGAGAGGTGCGCAGGTGTTTCAGCAGCTCGCTCGCGCAGGCCTCGGAAAACGCCGGGTCGTTGATTTCGGCGTCGATCTCCTTGAGCGGGACTTTGGGGTCGAGGTGCATTTTCACGCTATCGAAGAGAGCTTTGTCAGCCTCGGGCGAATGGAAGGGCTGGCCGGCGGCGCTGATCACGCTGACGGCTTTCTTCGGCAGAAGCACGGTGACCGGTCCCGTGTAGCCGTTTGCTTTCTCCGCGAGGATGCGGCCGAGTTCCGCGCACTCCTCGGGGGTGGTGCGCATCAGGGTGACTTGCGGGTTGTGCTGGTAGAAGACGCGGTCGGCGAATTTGGCGGGCACGGTTTCTTTCGCGCCGAAGTTTACCATGTCGAGGCAGCCGGGCGTGATGATGGTTGGGATGCCCGCCTTCGCGGCGGCATCAAGCCGGGTTGGACCGGCGCCGAGGATTCCGCCGACGAACTCATCCGCCCACTCGGTGGTCGTGATATCGAGCGAGCCGGCGACCATGCCGGATTCGATGAGCGACTCCATGGCGCGTCCGCCCGTGCCGGTGGCGTGGAAGACGAGGACTTCGAAGCCGGCTCCTTCGAGCCGCTCTTTGGCGGCCTGCACGCACTTCGTCGTGTTGCCAAACATGCTGGCGACGACGATCGGCTTGTCGGCGGCGGCGGGGACATTCGTTTCCACCATGCCGCAGATGGCGCCGGCGGCGCGGGCGAGGACGAGTCGGGAAATGCGATTGAGACCAGCGACATCGACGATCGCAGGCATCATCACGATGTCTTTCACCCCGACGTATTGCGCAGTGTTGCCGCTGGCGAGCGTGCTCACCATGAGCTTCGGGAACCCGAGCGGGAGCGCGCGCATTCCCGCTGTGCAAATCGAGGTGCCACCGCCTCCGCCGAGGGAGATCACGCCGTCGATGCGTTTTTCCTGGAGCAGCTTTTGCAGAATGGCCGCCGCGCCCTGGCCCATGGCGGCTACGCATTCACCACGGTCGTGGCGCTCGGCGAGTCCGCGAAGATCGAGGCCGGCGACCAGGGCTACTTCCTCGCGGGGAATATTTGGCGGGACGCTCGGCGGCAGCTCGCTGCCGACGTCGATCAGGATCGTGTGGTGGCCGCGGTCGCGGATGATTTCCGCGACGTATTCGTGTTCTTCGCCTTTAGTGTCGAGGGTTCCGAGGACAGCGATGGTGGCCATGTCGCGGGATGAAAATCGACGCGGTGCTCTACTAGCAAGGCTTCAATATTCAGCAGCGGATTGACACGATGAAACGCGGATGGGCGGGTCGGCGTTTTAGATGGGGGAAGTCGAGAAAGTCGCCGGTGGGAAAACGGTTTCGAGAGGCGTTCCCGGCGATGAGTCTCTCGCGAGTGGCTCGGGGTCCTTCGACTACGCAGCTCGTTCCTCGCCGCTGCGCTCAGGATGACTGGCTTTTCGGCAGGCGCCTTTCCGCAGGTCTCCTGGTTGTGGCAGCTGACTTACTGGCTCGCGACAATTCGTCCGCCGCTGTTTTCGGCGTCAATGGCGATGGTGGTTGTGATGACCGTGATGATGGTCGTGATGATCATGATGGTGCCCGCCATAGTAGTAATTCCCGTATCCCCAGCCGTAACCATAGTAGGGATACCATGAGTAGAACGGGATCGAGAGCCCCCACGCGAAGCGAGGGCGGTAGTGGTCATCGTAGCGGTCGTTTGCGAACTTTTGTCCGGCGATGATGAGCTCATCGATCACGGCGGCGTGAACGTCGGCGGAGCGCATGCGGCGGAGGTCCTCACGCTGCGGGACATAGTCGACCCCGACTTCGTCGAGGTGGCGGATTGGGACGGAGTCGGCGACGCGGTGTCGGCGAAGCTCGATGATGTCTTCCGGGAGGAGGATCCGATCGTGCTCGAGCTTATAGACGGTGCGCGGCGAGACGCCGGAGGCGCGGACAGCGGCGATTTGTTCGGGTGAATGCGTGGCGCAGCCGGTGAAAACGAGAAGGGCGGCCAGGAGGAGCAAGGCGGATTTCATGGGAGAAAGGTGCGCGAGGATTGGCGAAGAGCAAGGGGGCGCGAAGGGAGGCGTGGGGGCTATTTCTCGTGTCCGAAGGTCACAGCTCAAAAACTAGAGACTAAAAACTAAACACTAAAGCCTGAGGCACTGAGCACTGAGCACTGAGCACTGAGCACTGAGCACTGAGCGGCTCTTTAGCTCCACTGCGCGGCGCTGCCCTGCGACAATGCTTAGTAGCCGCCCTGGCCGAGTTTGGCGCCGGGGGTGGCGGTCGTCCCCGCGGCTTCGCGGCGGCGGAACTCGTCCATCATGGCCGCGGTGGCGGTGGCGCCGCAGCGGGTGCCGCCGAGTTCGCGGACTTTGATGAGTCCATCGAGATCACGCACGCCGCCGGCGGCCTTCACCTGCACTTTCGGGGAACAACTTGCACGCATGAGCTTTAAGTCGTGCTCGGTGGCGCCCTGGTAATTGTAGGAGCCGTCCGGCTGCTTGACGAAGCCGTAGCCGGAACTCGTCTTTACCCAGTCAGCGCCGGCGCGCTCGCAAAGTTCGCAGAGCTTCCGCTTGAAATCGTCGCTGCTCAGACCGGCGCCGCCTTTGGTGAGGTAGTCGTTTTCGAAGATGACCTTCACCTTTGCTCCGAAGTTGTGCGCTTCTTCGCAAACCGAGCGGACGTCATTTTCCACGTACTCCCAATCGCCGCTGATCGCTTTGCCGATGTTGATGACCATGTCGATCTCCTCGGCTCCGTCTCGGCAGGCTTCGCCAGTTTCGAATACCTTTACCGACGTCTTGGAGTTGCCGTGGGGAAAGCCGATCACGCATCCGACTTTCACCCCTGAGCCGCGCAGCCACTCGACTGCCTGTTTCGCGGCATAGGGTTTGATGCACACGCTCGCGACCTTGTATTTCGCCGCCAATTCACAGCCCGCTTTGAGCTCGGCATCTGTCATCGTGGGATGGAGGAGGGAATGGTCGATCATTCCGGCGAGGTCAGCGTAGCTGTGGGTCATGGGGAGCTTTTGGCGTGGATCATCGCAGTGGGCAATAGCGAGGGGAGAACGCGTTCCTGCAACGTGCCGGAGGAATGAGTCCCCTCCGTGGACCTCAGATTCACGCGGATCATTTACGCGCATTTAATGTCATAATTTCTTTTAGTCGAATCTTCGGGTCCCTTAGCCGGTTCTTCGGGTGCTTTAGTCGACGGCTCGGATGTTCCGGCCGATCTTTCAGGAGCTTCAGACCATTCTTTGGTTGCTTGAGCCCATTTTTTGAATGGTTCTGCCGATTCTTCGGGCTCTTCAGCCGGGGCTTTGGACGCTTCAGCCGGGGCTTTGGACGCTTCAGCCGGATTCTCGGATCTTTAGACCGCTCTTTGGGCGCTTGAGGCAGTTTTTCTGGTGCACCAGAAGCTCCTGCGACTGCCCTGAGGTTTCTTCGGGGCGTGCCGGATGATCCCGAGCCCTTATTGAGATTCCCCGGGTTGGGTCAGGCCGGGGCGCCTACACTACCTGCGCATCTGCGGCTGCAGGCGCGGCTGCAAAAAGCTGCCGGATCACGTCTTCGATGTCCGGTTCCTGGACGTTTAGGTCCGTAACCGGGAATCGGCCCAGCACTTCGCGGCAAATCTCCGTGACCCGCTCTCGCGGCACTTTCAGCCGTGCTGACTGAGGCTTTTGCTCCACGATTTCGCCGAATGGCGTGAGGTCGCGGGGCGCGGAATCGGCGAACGTGAGGCCGATGAGCTTGTGGTTTGCAAAGCGCGAGATGACTTGGGCGAGCGGACCGTCGAAGAAGATCTTCCCGTGATCGATGATGATTACCCGCGGGCAAAGCGCCTCGATATCCCCCATGTAGTGGCTGGTGAGGATCGTGGTGATGTGCTGGTCGCGGTTGTAGTCGCGCAGGAAGTCGCGCACGCGCTGCTGCGAGGTCACATCCAGGCCGATGGTCGGCTCATCGAGAAAAAGTACCTTCGGCGCGTGAAGGAGCGCGGCGATCAGTTCGAACTTCATGCGCTCCCCGAGGCTCAGTTCGCGCACCATCGTGTCGAGCTTGTCGGTGACGTCGAGCAACTCGGTGAGGCCGCCGACGACCTTGCGGTAATGGTCGAGATCCAGGCCGTAAATCGTGCGATTGAGCTCGAGCGACTCCCGCGCCGGGAGATCCCACCAGAGCGCGTTCTTTTGCCCCATCAGGAGGGAAAACTTCCGCTTCAGCGCGTCCTCCCTTTTCCAAGGGACGTGACCGAGCACCTTCGCGTCGCCACTGGTCGGCTGGAGCAGGCCGCTGAGCATCTTCAGCACCGTTGTTTTCCCCGCGCCATTCGGGCCGAGGAAGCCGACAAACTCTCCCTCCTCGATGGAAAAGGAAACGTGGTCGGCAGCCCGCATGTCCTCATACTCGCGCTTGAAGAGGCCGCGCACCGCGCCGCCCAGACCGGGCTTCTTTTTATAAGTGCGAAAGACCTTGGTCAGGCCGTCGGCGACAATCGCGGGCATTCGCAGAGCGCTAGGTGAGTGGGCGAAGGGCGGCGAGGGGAAAAGTGCTTTAATGCAGGCGCTCGGTGACAGCGGGCGTGAGGAATTCCAGGAGTCGTTCCGCCATTAGTCGATGCCCGGCGGCATTCGGGTGAATGCGCTCGCCGAAGAGATCCGTGTTTTTTGGCCAGCCCGTTTCGGTGAGTTCCGGGATCAGAAGTTGAGCGAACTGGTGCTGTTTGGCGGCTGCCTGGAGTTGGTCGCGATATGTGGTGATGCGTCCAGCCTCCTCAGGGTCGCCAGCTTGCGCCTTGCCCTCTGGGTAATCCCCCGCCGTATTTGGATCGCGATAGACAGGGAGGATGGCGCCAAACCACGCGTTCTGCGCTTTGGCGGTGGCGTTCATTTCCA
>CBHXZU010000003.1:0-35311 GCA_966125105.1 uncultured Prosthecobacter sp. | reverse complement strand
ACGCCGGCGTTGTTCACGAGAATGTCCACGCGAGTGAAGTCGGCCATTACCTGGCTGCAAAGCGCCTGGACGGCAGCGTGGTCAGCCACATCGACTGCATAGGGTTTCGCGAGACCGGCGTGCTTTGCATTGATCTCCTCCGCGACCTGCACGCTGTTTTTCTCAGTGCGTGAAACGACGGCGACTCGGGCTCCCTCGGAAGCAAGACGGAGTGCAATGGCTCGGCCGATGCCGCGTCCGGCTCCGGTGACGATGGCGACTTGATTGGCAAATCTCATGGAAGAAAATCAGGGCGGCCGAATGTTGAGAGTGGCGCGGCTTTGTCGAGCGGAATTGGCCGCCTTAAGAAGTTGGCGGGAATGAATCGAAGAGTCAGGGGAGGGGCCGTTTAGGGTAGTTGCCTCGATAGGCGCCGTTCCAGGAGCCAGGCGATCGCGACGCAAGGCGGGCACAGACCAAAAACCAAGGCTCGTCCCGCAGCCTCGCTCCGGCTGCGTTCCGGACCGACTACGATGGTAACGTGAGTATCGAAGTCAGGCCAACTCGCGGGCAACCTCGCAAACTGGGAGACGACGTAGCTGAGCGGGTTCGAACGAACATGGAATTCCGATTCCATGCCGCCGATCACGATGATACTGGCTATCGCCAGGAGAAAGACACGCCAACGAAGATAGGGCCGAAGCGGGCGAAATCGAAAGCGCGCGCCAGTCGCGATGTGGAGGGCATTCACTGGGAGAATACTGGGGGAGTGCCAACTCTGTCCATGGCCTCACTGCGGAGGTGCGAGCAAAACGCGGAAGGGCGAGAATGAGGCCTCTACCGGACGCTCCGTGACGCGGGTTTCGCTGGATTGCCCGAGCTTGAAAACAGGAGTGAGTTTCGGAATCCGAAAAACGTTGCGGTTCCGCTCGCCGTCCGTGCTGCTCTATTCGAGCGCCTTCGCGACGCGGAGTTCGAGGAAATACGCGGCCAGCAACGACGAAACCGACAGCACGGTCAAGGAATAGAGGGGATTGTTCCGGACCCCGAAAGGAATCCAATTCATCGCCTGATCAAAGCTTTCCGAAACCCCGGAGACGAATCCTTCAAGGGAAAATGCGGCGGCCAAAAACCTCGCGACTGGAGGGATGATTTCGCCGGCGAGGAATGACGTCGACCAGAGAACGAACACGACTCCGACGAAGATTAAGAGGAAACGAGCAACATTGAATCCCTTCCTTGATGCAGGGCTGGAAGCAGATGGCTGGAGGTCGGTGGACTGCACGGAGGATGAACTTGCAGAACGCGCGAGGGAAAGAATAGTCGGGGTCTGATTTCCCTGTCTATTGAAAGGTCGTGACTGCTGAGGCCATTGCCCACGTTTCGAAGCGCTGCCGCGTGATGAAGAAGCTGATCCAGCGGATCGGCCCGTGTGAGCTGATACCGGACACGCGTCGTTCGCCGTTTGAATCGCTCGTGCGGGCCGTGGCGCATCAGCAGCTCAACGGCAAAGCGGCGGAAAGCATCCTGCGACGGCTGCGGGAACTGTGCGGGACGATCCGCTATCCCAAGCCGGAGCAGCTCCTCGCGCTCCACGAAGACGCGATCCGCGCGTGCGGGTTTTCGCGGGCAAAGATTGCCTCGCTGCGGGATATCGCGGCGAAGACGCTGGATGGAACAGTGCCGACCTCCCGCGCGATTCGCGGAATGAGCGATGAGGAGATCATCGAGCGGCTCACGACGGTGCGGGGTGTGGGCCGATGGACGGTCGAAATGATGCTCATCTTCAAACTCGGGCGTCCGGACGTCCTGCCCGCGGATGACTTCGGCGTTCGAAATGGATTCCGGATCGCGTTTGACCTCGCGGAAATGCCAAAGCCAAAAGAGCTGCTCGCCTACGGCGAACGCTGGCGCCCATTCGCAACGACCGCGGCGTGGTATCTGTGGCGGGCGGCGGATACGAAGAACGTCGATTAGGGCGATTCCCAAGAGGTGTTCCAGGACAATTGGGTTCCCGGCGATGAATCTCTCGCGAGTGGCTCGGGGTCCTTCAGTCGCTTAGGCTCCATCAGGATGACCGGCTTTTCTTCTCCGGGATTTTCCTGTCTCGGGAAGACCAGCTTTTCGTTGCCGCCCGCCGCAGACTCTTGTCGTCATCTAATCTTTCTGCTCCCCGCGTCTCTTGTAAGCTCACTGCCTGCCCTCTCATGATCCGCACACCGCTTTCCTTCGCCATCCTTGCCGCATTCTGCACCGGCTCCGTCATGGGAGCCGAATCCGAGACTTTCCCGGCGAAGCCTCCGGTGCAGCCGGCTTCCGCGCAGGATGAAGCGAAGACGTTTCAGCTGCCGCCGGGCTACCGGATGGATCTTGTGCTCAGCGAGCCGCAGATCACGGAGCCGGTCGCGATTTCCTTCGATGGGAATGGCCGAATGTTTGTCGTGGAGATGCGCTCCTACATGCAGGACGCGGACGGCAAGAATGAACTCGTGCCGACCAGCCGCGTGTCGCTGCATTGGTCGAGCAAAGGCGATGGCGTTTTCGACAAACACACGATCTTTGCGGACAAGCTCCTGCTGCCGCGCATGGTGCTCCCGCTCGCCGAGGGGCAGGCGCTGATCAATGAGACCAACTCGCTCGACGTCTATCTTCACACGGACACGAATGGCGACGGCGTCGCGGACAAAAAGGAGCTGTGGTTCCAGGGCGGCCCCCGCGGAGGAAACCTCGAGCACCAGCCGAGCGGACTGCTGTGGGCGATCGATAACGGCATCTACACGTCCTACAATTCCTACCGCCTTCGCTGGACGCCGCAGGGCGTGGTGAAGGAACAGACCGCTGCGAACAACGGCCAGTGGGGACTCGGTCAGGACGATCACGGGAAGCTCTTTTTTATGAATGCGGGCGGCGAAATGGGGCCTCAGAGTTTCCAGGCGCCGACGGTTTACGGGCAGTTCAATCCGAAGAGTCAATTCGCCCCGGGTTTTGTGGAAGTGTTCCCGCTCGTGGGCGTGGCGGACGTGCAGGGTGGGCACTCGCGGCACCGCGCGGATGGCACGCTCAATCATTTCACCGCGACGGCCGGCGCGGAGGTGTACCGCGGCGATCGGCTGCCGGATGAACTCCGCGGCGATCTCTTCTTTGGCGAACCCGTGGGGCGTCTCGCGCGTCGCGCCGGGATCGAGGGGAAAGATGGACTGACCGTGCTAAGCAATCCTTACCAGGAGCAGAAGTCGGAGTTCCTTCGCTCCACGGACCTCTGCTTCCGCCCGCTCAACTTCGCGACGGCGCCGGATGGCACGCTCTACGTCGTGGATATGTATCGCGGCATCATCCAGGAGGGGAACTGGACCCGGCCCGGAGCCTACCTGCGGAAAGTGATCGATCAATATGGCTTCGGAAGCATCGTCGGACGCGGACGCATCTGGCGGCTCACGCACGACACGACGAAGCTCGGCCCGCAGCCGCAGATGTATAAAGAGACGCCAGCCCAGCTCGTGGCGCATCTCGCGCATCCGAACGGCTGGTGGCGCGACATGGCGCAGCGACTTCTGATTTTGAAGCAGGACAAGTCCGTGGTGCCGGCGCTGACCGCGATGGCGAAATCGAATGAGAACTACCTCGCGCGCCTGCATGCGTTGTGGACGCTCGAGGGATTGAGCGCGCTCACGCCGGATCTCATCCGCGCTGCGATGAAAGATAAGCACCCGCAGGTCCGGATCGGAGCAATCCGCGTGAGCGAGTCGCTCATCAAGACTGGCGACACGGCATTGCCAGCGGATGTGCTCGCGATGGCGAAAGACGGCGACGCAGACGTGGTGATGCAGTCCTTCCTGACGGCGAATTATCTGAAGCTGCCGGACGCGAAGAAGTTCATCGGCGACATCGTGGCGACGACCGCGTTTAGCGGGGTCAAAGAGATCGGAGGCCTCATTTTGAATCCGCCGTCGCAGAACGCGCCGAAGCGCGAGTTCTCGGCCGAGCAGAAGAAATCGCTGGCCGCAGGCGCCGAGATCTTCAACACCCTGTGCGCCACGTGCCACGGGGCGGATGGCAAGGGTTTGCCGATGGCCGGAGCGCCGGTCGGAACCATGCTCGCCCCGGCTTTGGCGAAGTCGAAGACGGTTACCGGTCCGCGCGACGGCGTGGTGCTCGTCCTTCTGCAAGGGCTCACGGGCGAGATCGACGGCAAGAAATACGAAGGCCTCATGATCCCGATGGCGAACAACGACGACGCGTGGATCGCGAATGTGGCCAGCTACGTTCGCAATTCTTTCGGCAACGACGCTGGCTTTGTCTCAACGGCGGATGTCGCTCGTCTGCGCGCGGCGACCAAAGCGCGGACGCAGCCGTGGACCATCGGGGAGTTGCGGTCCGTATTGCCGCGTCCGATTGAGCGCAAGGATTGGAAGTTGACGGCCAGCCACAACCAGGGCGGCGTCGGGTCGGCGATCGATAATGACCCGGGTTCGCGTTGGGATACCAAGGTCAGCCAGACGCCTGGGATGTGGCTGCAGATCGAATTGCCGCAGGAGGTCGAGATCGCTCGGATCGAGATGGACGCCGCGAAATCGAGCAACGACTATCCGCGAGGTTACGAAGTGGCGCTTTCGACCGATGGAAAGACTTGGGGCAAGCCCGTGGCTGCGGGCAAGGGGGTCAGCGCGCTGACGGAAGTGGAGTTTGCGCCGGCTAGGGCGAAGTTCATCCGCATTACGCAAACGGGTGCGGTGAATGGGCTATTCTGGTCCATCCACAACCTGGAGATCTACGCGGCTAAAAGTGGCGCGGCGGGGCGTTAATGCTGAAACGGAGTAACGTCAATGTAAGGGCGGCAAGTTGCCGGGAATTCTCCGGACCGCCAGTAATCTCCTGACGCGCGAATACTTGGGGAAGGGCCGTGCCGCAGATCGAACTCTCGCGGGGCTCGACTCGACTTCCATGAGTAATCGCAGAGCATCCGCAGCTGTTTCCATTTTCACGCGTGTAGCCTTCGCGGGCGCGATTTGCGCCGGCAGCATCAGTGGTTGCGCGACGGCGCGCAAACCGCCTCCAGAGAATCCGAAGGACTATGCTTTCATCACCTATTATCCGCAGAAGTCGGACGCGAAAGGCCTTCGCCTGGCGGTGAAAGACATCATCGATGTGAAGGGTGTCGTAACCACTGCTGGCTCGCGGCTATTGGCGGAGAGCAGTCCGCCCGCGAGGGAGGATGCGGCGTGCCTTGCGGGTGCGCGTGCTCGCGGAGCACGGATCGTCGGGAAGACGAACGTGACCGAGTTTGCGCTGGGGGTTTCCGGTATCAACGAATACTTCGGCACGCCCAAGAGTCCGCTGAAGGTGAAGCGCAAATTGATTCCCGGCGGCTCATCGAGTGGATCAGCGGTGGCCGTGGCGACGAATATGGCGGATGTCGCTTATGGCTCCGATACCGCCGGCTCCATTCGAGTGCCGGCTGCGTGCTGCGGCGTGTTCGGCTTGAAGACCACGTATGGGCTGGTGCCACTGAAGGGAGTGGCGCCGATTTCATTTACCAATCTGGACACCATCGGGCCACTCGCAAAAGACATTCCCCGTCTTGCGGAGGGGATGGATATGCTCAAGCCGGGGTTCTCTGCGAAATACCGCGCGGCGAAGGCTGCGAAGCCGACGGCGCGCAGTATCAAGATTGGGCGATTGTATGTGCCGGGGACCGACCCGAAAGTGGATCAGAGCATCGATGCGGCGCTCACGGCAGCGGGGTTCAGGGTCATACGGCTCAGCCCGACGTTCGCCGAGCGTTGGAGCAAGGCCCAGTCGGACGCTCACGACCTGGCGATGGCGGATAGTTGGGTGAACGACGAAAAATACCTCGGGAAGAAGCGCGTTAGTCCTGTCACCAAGGCGATCATTCGCCTCGGTGAACTCCACTACAAGAATCGATACGATGCACTGCTGAAAAGTCGGCGGGCCTGGCAGGCGGAGTTGCGCCGCGTGTTTGAAAGAGTGGACATGATTGCGGTCTCCACCTTGCAAGGGACTCCGCAGGAAATTCCGCGCTGGGGGCGCTCCGCGGTATTTGAAGCCCGCGTGGCCGCCTCGCAAAATACCGCTGCGGTGAACCTCGCGGGGATTCCCGCGCTTGCGGTTCCGATCCCGATGCGCGAGGGCGATATCCCGGTCACCAGCGTGCAACTGATCGGTCCTCGATTGAGCGAGGCGCAGTTGATGAATGCCGGTCGTTTGCTGTCCCGAAAAAATCCGGCGCCCACGCCCCCGGGCGCCGTGGTGGCTTCGGCAAGCCAGCGCTAAGTGTACTCGCTATAACAGATTGGTTATCGGCGTGTAAGGACGGGGAAATTGCGCGCGTTTAAGACATCGTCACTTGCGCCGCGAATGAAAGTGCGCACGATGAACGACGCGCAAAAATCTCTCCACTTCTATGATTCCTCGAGCGCTTTCTGACGTCCGGTTTTCCTCGCGCATTCGGTTTAGGGATATGGGTGTCTCCTCATTTGCAAAAATCTTCCTTGCTGCGCTGGCATTGGCTGCGGGTGGCGCCACGAGCGATGCGCAGTCGGCCGAAGATCTGATGAAAAAGGGCGATGTTTACGACAAGAAGTTCGAGGCGCAGGAAGCGCTGAACTTCTATTTGCCGGCGGAAAAGGCGGAGCCAAAGAATGCCAAGGTTCTCCTGCGGATTGCGCGGCAGTATCGGCACTTGATGTCGGATTCGCGGTCGAAATGGGAGAAGCTCAAGCTCGGCGGCATGGCGCTCGCGTATGCGCAACGCGCCGTGGCGCTGGCGCCGAATGAATCCGAGGCGCACACTTCGGTCGCGGTGAGTTACGGCAAATTGCTGCCTTTGCAGGGCGCGCGGGAACAGGCGAGCGCTTCGCAAAAGATCAAAGATTCGGTGGATCGCGCGCTGCGTCTGGATCCTTCGAATGACACGGCCCTGAATGTTTTGGGACGCTGGCATCGCGTGCTGGCGGACGTGAGCCCGATCAAACGGGCGGTGGCGCCGCTTGTTGCGGGGAAGCTGCCTACAGGAAGCAATGAGGAAGCGGTGAAGGCATTGCAAAAGGCAGTTTCGCTGAATCCGAAACGGCCGATGCACCATATTGAGTTGGGGCGCGTTTACGCGCAGATGGATCGAAAGGAGGAGGCGCGTGAGGAACTGCAGCGCGGATTGGCCCTGCCGAACATGGACAAGGATGATGCGGAATATAAGGCGCACGGACGCGAGGCGCTTTCGGAGCTGAGGTAGCGGGTTCTGTTTTAATGCACGGGCGTGTCCTGGGGTTTTCGCGCTTGCACCTTGCTCACGGAAGTCCGCCAGTGCCTGCATCTGGCTGGATTCCCGTAAGGGCCCTGCTGAAATTGCGAGATGCGTTTCCTTCCCGCGACATTTGCCCTTCTTTGCGCGCTCGAAATTGCGGCCGTTCCGCCGGCTGTCGCTGCGACTCCGCAGATTCACTTCAGCGAAAGCTTTGAGGACGGGGATCTTTCAAAGCGCGGGTGGTATGATGGAGAAAAGTACCGGATCGCTGGCGGTGCGAGGCACGGGAATGGGTGTATCGAATACGAATGGGTCAGTGCCGACAAAGGCGTGACGGGTTCCGATGGCGCGCGCCGGTTGTTTGAACCGAGCGAGGAGGTCTGGCTGCGGTTTTACCTGAAGTTGGAGAAGGGGTGGGGGTGGAGCGGACGCAGTTATCATCCGCATTTGCTCCACTTCATGACCACGGAGAATGGAAAGTGGCACGGCCCGGCGGCGAGTCATCTCACGCTCTATATCGAGCCGGTGAACGGCAGGCTGCGACTCGCGGCGCAGGACATCGAAAACCAGGAAGCGCCGCGCGGACCGACGCAAGGTCCCCTGAGAGGGGGTTACAATGGGACGATGTTTGACTGCAAGGAAGAGCTGTTCACCGATGATCAGTGGCACTGCATCGAGGCGTGTTTCAAACTGAACACGCTCGATCTGAAGAATGATCGGCCCAACGCGGATGGGGTGGTGCGCGGATGGTTCGACGGAAAACTCGTGATCGACAGGACGGATGTCGTCCTGCGGTCGACGGATTTTCCGAATATGAAGTTCAACCAGCTTCTGATGACGCCGTACTTTGGTCCGGGCCTGCTGCCGCATCCGCAGAAGTTGTGGATTGATGAGCTGGCGGTGGGGAGGAGCAGGATTGGGCCTTTGGAGGGAAAGTGATCGGCGCGGTGGGAGTGGCGTTTTCTGCGTCATTCCCATTCGGGTATCGATCTTGAATGGCGCGGTCCGGACAGCTCTGGCGAGCCGTGCTACGGCGCAAGCGTGCTTGCCGTCTCTGCCGCGATCCGCACGCCAGCTCTGTTAGGCAGGCTATTCGCTTGGCTAAGCTCCGGGCGGATGCGCGAGTCGCTCAGTTGGGGCACGGTCGGTTTCGGCGGCGAGGAGGGTTGATTTCCAGGCGAGGCCGTAGGCGTAGCCGCCGAGGCCTTCGTTTCCGAGGACTCGATGGCAGGGCACGATGACTTACCCGTGCCAAAGCGTGCGGACCGCGTACGCAACCACGCAGCAGAAGGTGACGAAAAGAACGAGCGTGAGGACGGGCGCGCTGCTGCGCTCCTTGCGCAGTTTCCGCGGCTTCGACTTTTTGGTGGCGCTGACTTCGTAGCGAAAGTCGGACGGTCCTTCGAGCCGCACCGGGCGCCGGTAGGTGGACAAAATCTCCTGCTGCTCGCGGCGGCGAGCCTCTGCCTTTAGTTCCGGCGCCTTCTGCTGGAACTTTTTGATCTTCTCGAGTTCCGCCTTCAGATTGGCTGTCTGTTCGTCGAGCGCTTTCTGGCGGCGATTGATCGGGTTGTTTGGAGCGTCAGTGCGACGGCGGGCCATGGGCTATTTGATCCGGCTGACAATGACAATGAGGACGATGAGACCGAAGACGATGAGCGGCAGCGAAAACGCGAGGCCGATCTTCATCCATGAAACGAAATCTTTTCCGTCGGCGGCTGTGTAGTCGGCGACATAGCTATCGGAGACTTCCGCCGACTGCGAACTGCCAACGGCGGGCGCGACGCTGATCTTCGGATAGCCTTTGCTGTATTCCGCGCGGGCATCATCCACCGACGCGAGCGCGCGGGTGAGTTCTTTCGCAATGTCCGTCCCGTCCCACGACTTCGGGTCCATTGACTCGAGCACGTCGAGGTGCTGGCGAAAAGAATCCTGGATGGTGTGCAGCGTTTCGACGCGTTTGCTGGCGTCGAAGATTTCGCGTTCGAGCACGACGAGCGCGCGGGTCATTTTGTCGACCATCTCTGCCTTGCCGGTATTCAGCGCTTCCTGCCGGCGGCTCATCTCCTCGAGCTCGCGCTTTTGGCGCTCGATTGCCTCGAGGCGGCGCTTTAGCTCCTGCTCTTGTTGAGCGGCTTGCTGAACCTTCTCGTCGAGGTGTTCGGTCGAGAGTGGATCGCCTTCGGGCAGGTCGAGAAATTGGTCGCGAGGACGATCAGACATGTGGCGCGGGTGCTACGCTCCCGCCCATACCTGCTCGACGCTCAGATTTCCAGATTTTTCACGCGACGTGTGGCCAAAAACATTGGCACGACGATCATCGCAATGCTGAGGAGCAGCGCGACGGTGGGCGTGAACCATGGTGGAAATGGGAAGGGCCGCTTCGTCACACGGAAGACATCGGGCACGGCGAGGAGGCTGACCATCGCGGTATTGTAGATGAAACTGATCACCAGGCAGAGCGTGCCGCCGAAGCCGGAGACGATCTTTGACGGGTTCTCTTCCTTGAAGTTTGGAAAGAGCGCGCCGATGCCGACGGCGAGGCCGCTGAGCGCGGCGCTCATGAGCGCGATGGTCACGGCGAAGTAAATCATGCGCCCGACTGGCAGGTTCAGCATCATTGCGGATGCGATCATGAGCCCCACGGTGATGACCGCGGCGATGATGAAGCTCATCCAGAACTTCTGCCACACGACAGCGCGGAGGCCGAGCGGCGAGAGGCCGAGGATCCAGACGCGGCGGCCCTCGAGACTGAACATGGGATAAACGAAGCGCGTGGTGAGTGTGCTGAGCGTGAGGGCGCTCGCGGCGAGATTCAGGTAGCTGATCAGCGTTTCCCAGTACGGCTGTTTGAACTCGAACGCCACGTTGCGGAGATTTGCGACGTAGATGCAGAGCAGTCCGAAGAAGATCATGAACTGCGTCCACTGCGCCGGGTCGCGCCAGAAGATCCTCGCGTCTTTAAACACGAGCGCGACCATGCGGGGGGAAAGTGGGCGGCACTTCGCTTCCAGCCACGTGAGGATGCCGCCGCGTCGAGCGCGTGCGCGTTTCGATTCTACGTCGCGCTGTTGGCGCTCGGCGCGCGAGCTCATCGCGGCGGACCAGCTGCCGTAATAGAGTTTGGACCCGAGTCCGAACGCGAGCAGGAGACCGAAGAGCGCGTTGCTGAGGAGCAGGAGGAAATAGAAGGTGCCCTGTGGCCATTGGCCTTCGACGCCCCATTTTTTCACCGCCTCAGCAATCCAGGAACTAGGCAGATAAGGGTTCGTCAGGGGACGGGTGCCGCGCATCAGTTTCGGGAATACGATCGCTTCCTGCACCCCGGCGGCTTCCTGCTCGGTGACTGGCTTGATGGTAATGAAGATCGTCACGAGGACGCCGATCGTTCCGAGGATGAGCACGCGCTTCGCCCATGGTCGCGCGAGTCCCCGGACGAGGAAGAGGATCACCCACGAGCCGACCACGGCGGGGATGATCACAAATGGGACGTAGCAAAGCGCGACTTGCAGGTAAAATTCCCAGCCGACGCGATAGGTCACTCCATAGGCCGCCAGCATCGGCGCGCTCAGGAAAACGAGCGCCCAGGAGGAGACCGCGAGGGCTTCGACGAACTTCCAGCGGTAAACGTCGCGATGCCGGACGGGCAGGGAGAGAAACCACTGGGTCTCGCGATTTCGGAATAGCGTCGTGTAGCCGATGATCACGTTTGAGACGATCAGCATCACGAAGAAGAAGCCGAAGATGAGGAACGGGATTCGGTCGGTGAGCTGCGCGCCGATCAGCGGGAAACGTCGCAGGTATTCGAGGCCGCCTCGAAAGAGGAGGAAGCCGAAGAGGAGATAGCCGACGACGAAGGCGCCGAGCACGAAGGCGAGGAGGGGCGACTCTTTCCGCGACTTCGAAAAGCGCGCCGAAAACGATCGCCAGTGCAGCCAGAAAAAGAGCCGAAACATCCGCGCGGTGGGGATGTGCGGAACGGCGGCTTCGGGAGACATTAGTGCGGCAATGTGCACGGGACGCGGAACGTGTCAGCAGGAAAGCGCGGAGGGATCTCTGAACTGTGAGTTTCCCAGGGCGATCTGCAAATCCCCCAAGGTGATTTGCAAGTCGCCCAAGGTGATTTGCAAGTCGTCGAGGGAGGTTTGCGAGTCGTTCAGGGTAATTTGCTGGTTGTCGAGGGAGACTTGTCGGTCGTTCAGGGTAGTTTGCTGGTTGTCGAGGGAGACTTGCAAGTCGTTCAGGACAATTTGCCGATCGTCGAGAGAGACTTGCAAGTCGTTCAGGGCAATCGGCTGGCCGTTCAGGGCAAAATGCGGCCCCGGAGGGTGGGTTCTCTTCAAAAAGCCCTTGCCAAGGCGGTTGAGCCGCGCTTTTCTCCCCGCCCTTTCCAAGCGCAAATTAAATCGCGTTGTTGGTCCTCGGGTTCAGGCCGTCAGGTTTTGAGCCGTTAGCGCCGGGGGAAACCCAACGCATCGGAGAAAAACACAAAAACACTATGGCCGCACGTCTTGGCCGTTTCGAACTACCGAAGTTGCCCGTCATCGACGAGTCTTCGAAAACACCTACCTACGCCAAATTCACCGCCGAGCCCTTCGAGGCCGGCTTTGGCGTCACCATCGGCAACGCGCTCCGTCGCGTGCTCCTTAGCTCCATCGAGGGCGGGGCAATCACCAACGTGAAGATTGCTGGAGCCAATCATGAATTCCAGACGCTCCCGGGCGTCGTCGAGGACGTCACCGATATCATCCTCAATCTCAAGAAAGTGAAGTTCAAGTGCTCGGACCACGAGCCCCGCACGCTGAGCATCACCGTGACCAAGGAAGGCGAAGTCACGGCCGGGGACATCCAGGAAGTCACGGGCGTGGAAGTGGTGAATAAGGATCAGCTGATCTGCACGCTCGACAAGAAGCAGAAGTTTGAAGCCGAGTTGACCGTGCGCATCGGCCGCGGTTTTGCGACAGGCGACGAGAACAAGTATGCGGAAATGCCGATCGGCGTCATCCCAGTCGACTCGATCTTCTCACCGGTGGCTCGCGTGAAGTACGCGGTGGAGAACACCCGCGTGGGTCAGCGCACCGATTACGACAAGCTCGTCCTCGAAGTGTGGACGGATGGCCGCCTCGAGCCCGAAGACGCGCTCAAGCAGGCCAGCTCGATTCTGCGCAAGCACCTTGAGCCTTTCTACAACTACGACGAAGCGCAGGTGCAGTTCGACGAGACGCCGCAGCAGGCGAACCAGGAGAACCAGAAGCTGAAGAAGCTACTGAATATGTCGGTGAACGAGATCGAGCTTTCGGTCCGCGCCGCCAACTGCCTCAACAACGCAAACATCACCACGGTCGGCCAGCTCGCGCAGAAGACCGAGCAGGAGATGCTCAAGTATCGCAACTTCGGCAAGAAGTCGCTCAACGAAATCAAGGAGAAGCTCTCGGGGCTTGGCCTGTCGCTCGGCATGAAGTTCGACGCTGGCCTGGTCGACACCAGCGCCGCTGTGGGGGCCTAGTTTTTAGCGAAAGGAAATCACTGAAATGCGTCATCAACGTAAAACTGTTAAACTCGGCCGCAAGCAGGGGCATCGCGATGCACTGATCGCGAACCTGGCGGTCAGCTTGATCGAGCACGGTCGGATCAAGACTACCATCGCGAAGGCGAAGGCGGTCCGCCCGTTCGTCGAGAAGCTCGTGACCAAGGCGAAGAACGGCACGCTTCATTCGCGCCGCATGGCTCTCGCGGACCTCCGCCACAATGAAGGCGCGGTCGCGAAGCTTTTCACCGAAATCGGACCCCTCAATGCGGAGCGCAAGGGTGGCTACACCCGCATCGTAAAGCTCGGCCAGCGCCGCAGCGACGCGAGCGAGATGGCCGTCATCGAGTGGGTGGACATGCCCGCCGTCGAGGCTCCGGAGCCGAAGGCGAAGGCCGCCACGAAGACGAAGAAGGCTGCCCCGAAAGCCAAGGCTGAGAAGGCGGAAAAACCTGAGGCTGCTGAAGGCGAAGCGAAGCCGAAGCGCACCCGCAAGAAGAAGGCGGACGCGGAAGGCGAAGCGTCCTCGGAAAGCTAGGCCGTAAAGGTTAGCACGTAATTCAAAGGCGGATCCGCGCAGGCGGGTCCGCCTTTCTTGTGTCAAAAGCCGGCTGATTGAATGGTTCAGCACGCGCGTAAATACGCGCCAATCGTCGTCACGCGCGTGCTCAATAAACGAGCTGCGGCTTTCCCACGCTCAGCCAGCCACGCCAACGGCCTTCGAATTCCGCGGCTTGCCGCTCCGCGGGAAATACCGGCACTTGAAGATGGAAACGATTCCACTCTTCCTGGTTTCCTCCAAGCTCCTGAATGGCGGTGACAGCATCCTGCAGGATGACGTCGCCAAGCTTCCACACATCGCTCAGGGCCAGATCCGGGTAGGCGAGGTGGAAGGCCCGCGTGTGCACGCGAATCAGTAGGCGCCAGAGCTTCGGGTAGCGCAGGCGCTCGTCCTGCACATATACCCAAAAATCTTTCGCCGTCGGATCAGCCGCGACCTGTAAATGCGGCGATTTTCCTGGCTTACCCTCATCGGGGCTGATCATAGCACTCTCCTGCGCCTCCTTCGTAGAATGTTTCGCTGCCGCGATTTGGATCGCAGAATGCAGGTGTAAGGCTGGATTCTCGCGATCACGTCGTTACAAAATCGCGCCGCGACGGCTGGCCGGACTTCAGGGAAGTCCGCGCCCGCGGGTCATGGGTGAGTGGTTTTCAGCGCGAAAGACCTCTGGCCTGAGAGGTTGCACAGAATGAATCCCTGCCAGACCCGCCCGAGCGCCGCGCTGTCTCAAATCATGCCTGCGACGAACTCGCGGCTGTCGAAAAACGCGAAGTCGTCGACCTTTTCCCCAGTTCCGATGAAGCGTGTGGGAATATGCAGTTCGTTCTGAATCGCGACGATTACGCCGCCTTTTCCCGAACCGTCGAGCTTCGTGCAGATAATGCCAGAGAGCGGCGACGCGCTATGAAACTCCTTCGCTTGCGCGAGCGCATTGGCTCCCGTTGTGGCGTCGACGACGAGCAGCGTTTCGTGCGGGGCGGAAGCATCGGCCTTTTGCAGCACGCGCTTCACCTTGCCGAGTTCGGCCATGAGATTGTGCTTCGTGTGCAAACGGCCAGCGGTGTCGCAGAGGACGAACTCGATGTTCTGCTTGTCGGCCTTTTGATACGCGTCAAAGCACAACGCCGCAGGGTCGGCATTATATTGTCCTTTCACAATTTCCACGCCGATCCGCTCGGACCACACGCCGAGTTGCTCGATAGCGGCGGCGCGGAAAGTGTCTGCCGCCACGAGCAGCACACTGTGGCCGCGTTTTTTCAGCAGCGCGGCGAGCTTCGCGGTGCTCGTGGTTTTGCCCGTGCCGTTCACGCCGACGACGAGCAGCACCTTCGGCTTGTTTGGCAGAGGGCGCAGGCTCCACGCTTCGCGCGGGAGAATCTTCACGATCTCTTCGCGGCACACTTCGATCACGCTATCCGCGGTTTGGTTTTCACCGCGGGCCTGCAGGATCTTGAGGATCCGCATCGTCATCGGAAGACCGAGGTCGGCGCGAATCAACGATTCCTCGAGCTCGTCCCAATCCACCGGTTTGCCGGTGAATTTCTGCCACAGGTTTTTAAGAAAGCCGAAAGCCATTAGCGCTACCTACCGGGAAACAGGCGCGGGAGTCGCGCTTAACCTTTCGACTTCGAGTATGGAACGACCGCGTCGCGCAATGGCCGCGTCAACTCGGTCTTCACCTTGTCGAGGATGCCATTGACGAACTTGCCCGAGTCCTGCCCCCCAAGTCGCTTCGCGATTTCGATCGCTTCATTGATCGCGACGATAGGCGGCACCTCGAGATTGTGAAACATTTCAAAGATCGCGAGCCGCAGAATATTGCGGTCCACGACGTTCATGCGTTCGATCAGGAAATTCTGCGCATACTTGCGGATGCGGTCGTCGAGCTCGGCTTGGTGTTGAAGGACTCCATTCACCAAAGCCTCCGCAAAGGCGCGGACTTTGTCCGTGCCTTCGCGCAGTGCCCAAAACTCCTTCCGGAGGTCCGCGGCTGGGTCGCCGTGAATGTCGAGTTGGTAAAGATATTGAACGGCGGCCTCGCGGCCCTCGCGGCGTTTACTCATTTTTCAGATCCGGATCATCCGCCACTTCATCCAGCATCGTCAACATGCGGACTGCGGAACGCGCGGCTTCCACGCCGCGATTGAGCTCGCCGCCAGGCATGCAGCGGGTGCGCGCCTGAGCATCATTATCGAGGACGAGCACCTCGTTTAGGATCGGGATCTCGAAACGCAAAGAGATATCCAGCAACGCGTTGGTCACCGAAGTGGCCAGCAGGTCGGCATGGGCGGTTTCGCCCTTCCAAATGACGCCGAAGGCGAAGATGGCGCTGACTTTTCCGCTCGCAGCTAATTTTTGCACGGCGAGCGGAATTTCAAAGGCACCGGGGACTCGAAGGACTTCAATGTTCGATCCTGGGGCGAGAACGGCGAGTTCTGCGAGGGCAGATTCGGCCATGCCATCGACGTAGTCTTTGTTGTAGCGACTGGCCACAACGGCGAAGTGGCGGGGTGAGGTGAGGGCGTCTGGGCGGTCGGGAATTGCAGCTGACATACAAATGCAGCGTAACGCGTTGCGCGAACGGCGGCAAGGGATTGGTGCGGAACGGCGCAAACCGTAACCGGGTCGTCAAATGGACTCAATGAGAGCGGGTCCCGCGAACGAGGACTCTCGGAAAAGAAACGGCCCTTTCCGAACTCGATCATCCATTTGCAGCCGACAGCTTCGCTTCGCGCGTCTTCTCCGCTGCTTACAAATCCACGATCAGCGCCTCAAAATCTGCAGTCAGCGGCTTTAAATTCCCCGCCAGCGTCTCCAAATCTGCTCTCAGCGTCTCCAAATAATCAGGCAGCGTGCCCAACGTTGCGAACCTCGCTGGAAAGTTTGCGATCAGCGCCGCCAAATTTGCGATCCGCTCTGGCAAATTCGCAGACAGCAGGACCAAATTCGCGGACCGCCTCGCCAAATACCTGACCCGCGACTTCCACGACGCGATCACCGGCTCCAAATTCGCGTTCAGCGTCCGGGATTCTCTCGATCGAGCCGTTTCGTCCCGCCAGGGATCGGCTGCGCAGCGCCATTATCCCGAGCGGGATAACTCAAGTGGAGACAACGGGGAATGGAATGCGAAATACGCAGCTGCGTTGGAAACGCGGAAGTTAAACCGAAGTTTTCGCAACTTTGCAGCGATCGGCTTTCGCGGAGGCTGTGCATGTCTTCTTGCCGGCTGATCCCGTCGCATCGGCCGCCGACAGCTCTTCCCACCCCGCTTCCTCCTCCGCCTCCTTCCTCATCCGTATCACCAGTTCCCTCACTTCCGGCGGACTCACCACCCGGCAATCATTATAGTATCCGCCGATCCAATCTACGAAATCCGGCGTGCGCGCCACCTCCAGCGTCAATTCGAGCACGCCATTCGGCAACACACTGAGTTCCTCCGTCTCATGCTCTTCTGTGGTTTCCCGCTGGTGAAAATGGGACTGAAGTTCTTTCGCAATTGGGCGTCCCGATCGAAGTCCGCGCGAACCGGAAACCTCGTGCCCGTTAGTGCCCCCCTCGAATGCCTCTTTGCCGCGGGCGCTTTTAACAGGGCGCGCGTGTCGGAATGCTGGAACTCTCGAAGAGTCGGTATAAGCTTAGGGGAGAAAGTTTGCCGCCGAGCGTGGGCCATGAAGCCGCAACTCTATATCTTGGGGCCAGGCGTCCTGAGGACAGTGGGGTCTAAATCGTTGAAATGCATGCGACCCACATGTATGGGCAGCAGATGTTCCAAATCGTTCTCCTGGCAGTCTCCTCGCTGTCTCTTGCGGTGGTCTTGAGTAGCCCTGCTATGGCCCTCGATTGGGACACCATCCCCGGTAACAGTACGGCTGACGGCGGATCTGGGATCTGGAACCTTACAACCGCAAATTGGTTCGACGGCGCTAGCAATACGCTTTGGGCCTCCGGGAGCGCAGTCTTCGGAGGAGCCGACGAGCGATTTGCCACCATCAGTGTTCCATCCGGCGGTATCCAGGCAACGTCACTGACGTTCAAATCGCGGATGACGATTGCCGCGGATGAGGCAGATGGAGACCTTCAGGATGATATGCTGCTGCCGATCGGAATAATCCCGATCAACGGTTCGCAGTTCGCTCGAATCACTGCGCCGATTGGAGGCGAAGGTGGGATTGAAACGTTTACGCAGACCTGGCTGTTTTCCAGCAATACCTATTCAGGTGGAACTCACATCCGGAGCCTGGTGAATGCGCTTTCCCGGTCTGCGCTAGGAATCGGCGAAGTTGTCCTTTACTCTGGGAATCTCAGCTACAGTTCCGCACCTTTCGGTGTCATCTCCAACAAATTTACCTTTATCGGCGGAGATTACGTCCAGTTCCGTGAAGGACACACGCTGACCGGAGAGGTGGTAGTGCAGAATTCAATGAGCATCACTCCTCTCCGCGCGTTCGGTCAGAGCGGCCTAACCTTCGCCGGACCGATATCCGGTGCCTCGTCCGCTACCCTCCAGATCGGCGATAGTTTTGACTCTGGACCTGCAGCCACGATTCGCGTGACGCAAAACAACCCATTCACCGGAACCGTTCGCTTAGGAACCGGAACGCTCACGTCGAGTGGCGGGGTTGGTTTTCCGAACGCCAAGCTTACACTTGCCGGTTTTAATGGCGCGAGCCCGTCGACTTTGACGGGCAACGGCATCTACGGTGACGTTACAGTATCGGGATCGTCGCGCATCATTCCCGGCGAGGATGTTCCTGGTGAGAACGGAGTGGGAACTCTGACGATCAAATCGTTTGGAGTGAATGGGGCGGGCCTGCCCAGCGCTCTTTTTGATTTTGAGTTAGGGCAAAACTCCGATCAGGTCATTGTGGATGGCTTGGTTAGCTTCATCAACACAAGCTCTCCCGCCCAGGGCAGTCGTGCTGCTTTGAGCGCGCATTTTGTTCCTGGGTTTTCGGCCGCGTTGGATGAGATCTTTTTTCTCCTCAACAACGATGGCACGGATCAAATCGTGGGAGAGTTCATGGGCCTTCCGGAAGGAAGTGATTACGTGATCGGAACGTATAGGTTGACTGCAACCTACAAAGCGGATGTGGCTGGTAATAGCTTCGAAGGCGGAAACGATTTTGCCCTGAAGGTGAACGCTGTCCCCGAACCAAATACTGTGCTGCTTCTGGGGCTTGGAGGCGCTCTTTTCTTCGGTCACCGCCGGCGCTTGGAACGTGGCGAGCGCCAGGCGGGCGCGATCTGGACGGCGTAGCCGTCGTGCAGATTCCGTTTCGATTTACGGTCGAACGCCTGTAGCTCCGCAGCACCCTCTACTTCGGTGTGATTTCCATCCTCCCCGTCCCGAGCGGGAATCCCCAATAGTAGTACCGGTCGAATTCCTCAAATTGTCCGAAGATCTTCCCCCGCGATTGCAACCAAACGCCCGACCAGGCTTTCCACATCCCGCTGTTGGCTCGACCAAGGTGGCCGGACACCAGTCCGTTTGCCGGGTTGAGCTTTCCGTTGATCCGCAATCCCGGCGCGCCTTGCAGCGCGTTCCAGGCGACCGCTGCGGTGCCGGCGAGGGGAGCGGCCAATCTCCCGCCATCGGCCTGGATGCCGAGCACCGCGCCGAAATCCTGCTCGAGGTTTTTAGGAGGGGTGTAGCGTGATGCAGAAAGCGAGACCTGCGTGATCACTTGCGGGGTGTTGCTCGTCCCCGGGTAAAGGAACGCCCAGCGCAGGCTGCCCGTTGCCGCCTCCGCGTTGCCGCCATTGTTGGTCAGGGCCACGTATCCGCGCACCCATCCGCGCATGGGCTCAGGGGCGACGTTGTGCACCTCGTACAGGGTCGCGAAGAACGCCAATCGCCCCTGCGCATCGAGCCAGTTCGTGGCGGCAAATGGTTCACCGTCCGGCATGCGGCCGCGAGTTACCACCGCCCCCGTGGACATCACGCGCCATGTGCCGTAGCCATGCCCCTGCGCGCTTTGCAACGGATGATCGATGACGTAGCCAAAATCCTCGGAGTAGCTCCTTGGCAGATCCCGCCACGACAGCTGCGTGGGGATGAGGAATGTGTATAGCCCCGCAGCCTGCGCCGCCTTTTGGCGATTCGCTTGAGTGAGCGTGTGCTTCAGCGTTACGCCGTTCGAAACCACCGTGGCATCGATGGAGATGCCTGCGCCATTGCCTCGGACCTGCAAGGTCACGTCGACTGTGCGAGCACCCGCGAGCTGCGCCTGGAAGCGTTGCGCCCCGTCCAGCGCGCCGGCAAAGCGCCAGCGGAATCCGCCCAGCCAAAGTTCACCCGTGAGCGCGCCATACCTCCCCAGGCGCACTTGCAGATGACCGTCTTCCGCCGCCGATGCATTCGCGAGTAATCCGGTGAATGTCCCTCGAAGATCCTCGCGCAGGGCCACGCGCCCCATACCTCTTCCACCCTGGCCATCTTCGATCGTGTAGGTGAAGTCGTCCGCCGCCGCGCCTGCTTCCGGCGCCGTGTAAATGATCGAGCGCCCGTCCGCGCTCAGCACCGCGCTCCCGAGGCGAGGCGATCCCACTTGCGTGATGCTGATCGGGTCTCCATTCACGTCGCGGTCGTTTGCCAGCACGCGGAGCGTCACGCTCTTGCCGGGCGCAGGCGGACGCGCGAAATCCGGCTGCGCGTACGGGCCGAGGTTTACCGTTGTTTGTCCCGGCGCGCGCCAGCGAAAGATCGTTTCCGAGTATCCGCGTCCTCTCGCGGCGCCGAAAAGGTCGCCCTGGTAATTCTGCACCAGAAGGCGTGGCTGCTCCAGGCGTCCGCGCATCCGGTCGGCCATACTCAGCAGGGTCCCATCGGTGGGATGAATGCGAAGGAGCTCGCCCCCGCCAGCGGGGTCGGCGTTTCGGCCAGCGTAGAGAAATCCGTCCCTCGCGGCCACCGGTCCCCACCAGTGCATGCCGGAGATTTCGGTGAAACCTGAGAGCGTTCCATCCGCCAGGAGCCGGCGTATTCCCGAGTAGATCGAAACTGCGTAGCCGCCATCCGGGTGGGCGGCGACAGCAGTGATATCGCCCAAATACCCGTTGAACGGGTAGGCCTCCGTGATCACGCCGTCGAGGGTCACTCTCAGTATCAAGTCGCTGTAATACGGGCTGTTGTCCGGCTTGGCGCGGGCGATCACCCGCAAAGCCCCGTCATGCCCCACGATCGGGCGGCGAAACCACCGATACTTCGTGGCCGTGAAGTCAGCCACCGAGGTGATTTCGCCGTCGAGCGTCGCCCGGAACAGCGTGGTCTCCCCGTTGAATGCCGTGGTAAATCCGTAGAGCGCGCCATCCGGTCCGATCGTCAACCCGCCCGCGGTGAAGAATTGATCGCCGACTTGCGCGGGCAGCGTGGCGAGCAATTCCATCCGTCCGGTGTAGCTCAGCCGGAAGAGCGACGGGCGTTCTCCAAAACGATAGGCGCCATAGAGGTGTCCGTCTTCCGCCGCGACGATCTCGGGGCTTTCCATCGAGCCGAAGTTATAAAGCTCCCGATACGCTCCGCCCGTCGTGAGCCGGAAAATCCTCCCAAACGTGTTCCCATACAGCGCGCCGTCCCGTCCCTCCACGAGCTGCGAGACATTATTATTCCGGCCAAAGCCCTGCAAAGGGACTGGCCTCTGCGCCTCCGCAGAGGCGGCGAAAAAACACGAAGACAGAATTAGGGCGAGCAGGGCACGCGGGGACATCGGCGGCACATGAGCACATCGTTCCGGATTCCGCCAAGCCAAAGCAAAGCCCAGTGGTCACCGGGGAAGCGTTGATCAACCGCCGCATCGCGAAGCACCGTGGAGCACCGTGGAGCAGGCCGCCAGCGCTGCTCGCCTGCATGGAGCGAGCCTCGCTCGCAGGCACACACGATTAGCGCAATCGCCGGCCCGGCGATGCACCCCTGCAGCGCCGTCGTTCGCCGCATCGGCCGCCTCCCATGAGGCATTCAGCATCGAAGCCGGCAGGCATCTAGTGTTTCGCGTTCGCTCCCAGCGCACCCACTTCCGTCCGAATCTCGGCTGGAAGCGGCACCTTCAATCCAAGATTAATTGCGACCTCTTTGCGTGGGCCTCGGTAAAGCAGGGGAAATGTAAACGATCCCGTTTGCACCAGATCTTCAAATGTCAGGAATGCCTCGCCGACTCCTTCTGTCGTGCCCAACCCGATCCCATCATCATAAAATGTGACCACGAGTTTTCCTTCCAGGTGAGCCTTTCCGACGCGGGCATGTCCCGCCGTGGCGCGAAAGCGCGCCCCGTCTCTTGGCTTTCCCATCCGCGCGCCAGCCTTTTCCAGGATCTGCATCGCATGCGCGCCAGGGTGGAGTCGGGTCGTGATGAAGCCGATGGCGACGGCAATCCCGATGGTGATCCAATCCGGTTCGATGTTCATGGGAAGACCCGCAGATGCAAAACTAGCCATGCGTTAAATGCGAGCCCGCAGGTGGCGTCCTCGTTGGAGATACTGCCGGCGAGCCTCCAAGGCCGCGACACAAGCGGCAAATCGGGAACTTCTTGGCACATGCGGTAGCCGCGTTGAAAAGGCCACACTGCCCTTGACCCCCGCGAAACTTGCGCTTTCCTCCCGCGCCTGTGTTCCGATTGTTCCTTTGTTCCTCGCGTCGGATGCTCTGCGCGATTGCCGTGGTGCTGGCCTTTGCCTGTACCGCTGTCCCGTCTACCTATGCCCGAGATCTGCAGGAGCGGTGGGCCGCTTCCCCGCTAAACCTGCTGCCCGGTGCCGCAGAATTGAATTCGGCGAAGCTCGCGAAAGACGCGAGCGGCAACCTCATTCTCGGCGGTAACTCCGACGATGAGGAGGTCACGGCGTGGATCGTGCAGAAATACGATGGCGAAACCGGCATACTGCTTTGGAAAGATCGGTTCGTGCCGCCGGGAGCCAATGACACCCTCTCCGCTGTGGCGATCGATCCCAACGGGGACGTGTTTGCCTTGGGCAGGACGCTCCTTCGCAAGTACCGCGGAACCGACGGCACGTTACTCTGGCAAACTTCGCGAGCAGGCTTCTCCGCCGGGTTGGTGGAACCGCTCGCGGTGGACGCCGCCGGAGACGTATTCGTGACTGGATCGACCTCCAATCCGCTCACGGCGTCGGATGTCCATGTGATCAAGTTCTCCGGAACGGACGGACCCATCCGGTGGCAGACCAGCTGGACGAGTCCCTCCAACCGGGATGACAGCGGCAAAGCGATCAAGATCGGCCCTGCTGGCGAAGTGATTGTGGCGGGGAATTACTACAGTGAAGTATTCAACAGCCTGGTCACCCTGGAGCTTCGCGCCGACAACGGTGAAATCACCTGGGCAAAGACCGCGCCCGCGGATAGCCAAATCGAATTCGTCGCGCTCGCGTCCGCGGCAAATGGAAATGTGGCAGCCGTGGGGCTGGTCAACCCCTTCCCGAAGCCTGCGAGTGAGATTTACGTAGCCGTTTACACTGGCGCAGCGGGCGACCTCGCTTGGGAAAAGCGTTACCGCGGGCCCAATGCCACGGCGCAATATGTGGACGTAAAAGACATCGCAATGGATGCCGGCGGCAACGTGATCGTTGCGGGCCGCTCTCACGACGGGACAACGGTTCGTTCTTTTCCGGGAAGTATGCGGCCGCGGATGGCGGGATGCTCTGGGAGCATGTGGTCGCCGCCAATGGGGAGATTCGCTCCATCCAAGTGACGGGGAGCGGCGACGTGATTGTCGCCGGCTTCCTGCAGATCCCCGCCGTTCGCAATGAGTTTTATCTCGCTCGCTACCAGGGAACCGACGGAGCAAGCGTCTGGGAAAAACTAATCACGTCACCGTCTGAAAAAAGTTCAGTTTTTCACGCGATCGAATTGGACGCTGCAGGGCACATCTACGCGGCTGGAGTGACGGAGCGTCGCGGGGACAACGATTACTGTGTGGCCAAGTACTCCCTGGAAGACGGAGCCAACCTTTGGACGAAGGTTTTCGATGGCCTGAAACACGGCGCGGCCCAAGCGCGTGCCGTCGCCATTGATGGGAACGGCGACGTGGTTTCGACAGGCTATATCGCAATAGATGATTTCGCGATGGCTACACGGAAAAGCGCGATGGGGTGACCGGCGCGTTGTTGTGGGTGAAGCAACTCCACGAGGGAGTATATGGGCCCACAGGTCAGGCGATCGCGACGGATGCGCAGGGGAATGTTTATATCGCGGGATCTATCTCCTACGATGGACTCCTTTCGGACGGCTACTTGGCGAAATTTCGCGGGTCCGATGGAGAATTGATTTGGGAGAAGATCTACAAGCCGACTTCGGCAGAAACAGCTGGCTTCTCCGAAATCGCGATCGCGCCCGATGGCGGAGTCGTCGCTTTTGGAGGGACTGATACGGTGACCTTCACTGCGAAGTTCTCGGGTGATACGGGAACCTTCGCTTGGGAGAAAATCGAGGCCGACTGGCTTCGCGGAACCAACAAACATCTCGTTCTGGACGCCAATGGTGATGTCGTGATTGCGGGCTGGATCTTCCCAAGTTCAGATTACCTGACTCAAAAGCTCAGCGGGGCCACGGGCGAAGTGCTCTGGCAGGTTCGCTTCAATCGTGACCAGGATTCGTTGGAAGCCGTCACCATCGACCGAAACGGCGACGTGGTGGTGACGGGGCGTTCCTCCACCGCTGGGCCGCAGAATATTTACACTGCAAAATATGCGGGCAGTAGCGGCGCATTGCTGTGGGAGCGCTACGATGCCGCCGGTGCTCCCGGAAACACGCTGCTGGCCACCGACCGGGACCGAAATGTCTACCTACTTCCGAGGACCAGCCAAAATATCGGGCACCGGATTCTGAAAATATCTCCGGCGGGCGCCCTGCTCTGGGAGCGCGCGTATTCGCTGCCCGTCCTCTCATCCAACGTTTACCCCGTGTGGGCGGGATTCGATTCGTTCGGAAACCTGGCAACCGTTGGAACCTATGGGAACTACCGGTTGTTTCTATCGACATTTGCGCCAACGACAGGCGATCGGCTCGCATTGCGCCAGCAAACGGATAAGCTATTCTCCGTCGGACTGGGAGCGAACAGCGTGGCGGTGAGCGAAAACGGGCTCCTGGCGGTTTGCGAATATGGCGCCGTGGGCGACGTCGAGCGCTACGTGACTCGCGCGTTCATCACAAACACTGCCCCGGTCGTCACTCTCGTGGGCTCCCCGCAACTCTCGCTCGAGGCAGGCAATTTTCTCTACGAAGACCCCGGCGCGACCGTGGCAGATGTGGAAGATCCGTCCCTGGTTCCGACGCTCACGGAAAACACCGTTCAGCCTGCGATTCCGGGTAATTACCACGTCACTTGGTCAGTGACAGATTCGGACGGCGCAACGGCCACGGCGACGCGGTCGGTGACCGTGGCCGATACGACGGCGCCTGCGATTGCGCCAATGGCGGACGTTTCGGTGACGACGATGTCGCCGGCTGGCGCCACCGTAGAGTTCAACCTGTCCGCCACGGACTTTCTCGGAGTTTCGGAACTGGCGTCAGTCCCGGCGAGCGGAAGTGTATTCCCGCTTGGAACGACGGAGGTGATTGTTTCCGCGAAGGACGCGGCCGGCAATACGGCGACATCCCGATTCTCCGTCACCGTGAGCCTGGCCGGTCCCGTGCACCAGGTGAAAGCCCGGAGCGGCGGTGCAGTCCCCGGTGCAGGAGTCGATCCGCGAATTCCCGCTGGGGCGAAATGGCGCACCTTTCAGTCGCCGGCACTCAGCGCAACGGGCGAAGTTGCCTTTGTCGGCAACTGGACCGGCGCTAACGCGCGCGAAAAAGGATTTGGACTCTTCCGCAACGACACCCTGCTCGCCGCGAATCGGGACGAGGCAGGAGTCGCGCAATTCAAGGGGATCAAAGACCCGGTATTCCGCGACGGCAGTTCGAACCTCTTGGTGCCGGTGATTCGCGCCGGAGTGCGGGCAAACGTGGACAATGCCATCCTTGAATATCCATCGGCTCCGTCTGCGGCGCCGGTGGTCCTGGCCACGGAATCGGAGCAGCCCGTCTCCATTTTGCCTGGGCGCATTTCCCAGTTTGTCACTGTGGTCGGAACGCCGGAGCGCGCGGTGATCGTCGTGAAGCTCGCGGGGCCAGGCATCACCGCAAAAAACCGCCGTCTTGCGTACGCCGTTGAAGCGGGAGAGGCCAACGAGCTTGTGGCGGGCGGTCCGTCCCACCTTCCGTTTAATGCTTATCGATTTCTGCTCCCCGTGCCCGGCACGCTCGGTCACGGCAGGCACGAGTGCCACGACGGCGGGGCTCGCTTCCTTGCGACCATTGATCGTCAGCAGGATGCCATTGTTAAATGGGGCGCGCGTTACGGATGGACGGTGGAAAGTGGCACTGGGATGCCGACGGGCGCAACCGGCGCAGAGGAGTTCGTCTGGAAAAGATTCGGTGGGGCGGTGTCCTCCACCCGCGACGGCGGGGAGTATGGATTTCGGGCGCAAGTTGCGGCGCCTGCATTCCCTTCGAAGGCCGTATTCGATGGGGTTTTTTGGCGGCAATCGACTGGCATGCGGTTGATCGCTGGGCCAGGCGTTACGACCTTCAATGAAGGCGAGCAGTTGCTGACGGCGGTGAGTGATCCGGTTCTGAGTAGCGACGGCGAAATCCTCGCTTTCTCCGGCAAGGTAGAGAGCGGTTCGAAGACCGTCGCCGCCGTGATTGCCGCCGAGCGCGAAGGCGAACCGCGCGTTATCGCCTCGGCAGGCATGCAAGCACCGGGTTTGCCTTCCGGAGTCGTTTTCAAAACCTTTAAGTCGCTGGCCGCGCCGTCCGGAGTGGGTGGACCGATTTTCGTGGCTGGATTGGGCGGCAAGCCTGGTTATGGGCAGAGCCTGTGGGCGGTTGACCGCCACGGAGATCTCCGATGCATCCTTCGCGCAGGGCAGACGATCGATGAAGACCGGGTGGTATCATTCCGGGCATTGGAAGCAGTCAACGGCAACTCCGGCTCCGCCCGCGCCTTCAACGACAACGCTGAACTCGTGTGGCTCGCCACGTTCGAACGCGGCGCAAGCGCGATTGTGAAAACGACGCTTCCGTAATCTGAGGGGCTGTCCAAAAACGATTGCAGGTGGCGAAATTGCGAGAGCGGGCTTTGCATTCAGCGCAGGCGTGGCAAGGACGCTTGCGCCGCACCACGGCTCGCCAAAGCAGTTCCTGCGGGACATTCACGGGTGAACTTGGCTCAAGGGAAGAGCCAGAGAAGGCAAACCGCAGAGCAAACCCGGGGAACACTCTTCCTCCGCGTCACAGTCCTCGCAGAACGGGCGGATAGATGTCTGCGGCCCGAGCTTCTCGCTATCGAAACGCGTTTTGAGTTCATCGATCCTCAGATCGAGCGGAATCAGCAATTTCCTCCACCTTGCGGGCGACGTCCTCGTTGCGCAGTTTCGCGGCACAATCGACCATATGCGAACCTGATCTCTGCGACGCCCGAGGCGATCTCGTCTTTCGCTACAGCGCACACTGAGCCGCGAACACTTTATTATATACCGTTGGAAATGTTCCGGAAATCCTGTCCGGCGATAGACTCTGGAAAGCTGCGCATGGAATGCAGGCACAACCCTGCGAAGGCGGCCATCAATGCGACGGTAAGAAGCGCGACCGTAATTCCGAAATAATCAGCTCCGGGGTGAAAATGAAGCGCGTGCACACCGAGGAGGCCGATGCACACGACGCCAAAGGGGAGGCTTACACGCCAAAGCTTTCGGGTTTGAGCCGACGTGTTGTCCTCATCGAAGGGCATGAACAGATGGACCATCGCCGCGAACAGAACCCACGTCATGACTTCGCGCTCGCAACGCAGGAAGGGAAATAGCTCGGATTTAAACAATGTGCTCGTCGGGAAATACCTCTCCCATCCTACATCCCGGCCCCCGTATAAGTTGATCTCGGCTGTTTGGATCCACGCACCGATCGTTCGTATTAGGTCAGAGTTCAGTTGCTTCCTGAGATCGACGACAACGGCGACAACCGTGGCGGTCCAGCAGCAAATCGCGGTAACAGATGAGCGAGCGAGGGTATGCTCCTCTGTTGCCTTCACGTTTACCGCCCGTCCCACGAGCACGGAGCCCAAAACCGCTCCTATAAGTGAGAACTTTAACGCAAATAGGGATGACTCTTCGGAAAGTCGGTGACTGATTTCCTTCACCGCAGTCTCATATTGCTTCACCAGGAAGGAACGCTGTTTGGTATCGAGCGGGACTGGCTGAGACGTTGACGGCACGGGGTCTTTCCAGCCGCAAATACCCCAGAAATCGATGAGCAGGACGCCTGGCAGGAGGATCAAAAATAGCTTCTTCCAACATGGAAGAAACCATGGGCGCTGGGGAGAGTTCATAATGTTGCCGAAGCGAAGTCCGACCGCTGCAAGCAGTATGTCCTGCTTGGCTGTCCGACCATTGTCACCAAGGGCGACAACGGTTGCGGGGCAGCTAGTGAAGTTGGCTAAAGGCGAACGGTTCCAGCCCCTCTACTTTGCGCGCAAGAAGAACTTCGTCGGTGTTTTGCCCTTTCCGCTGATGAAACGCGTATGCGGTTTCGACTTCTGATTGTCGGCAATCACCATTTCATCTTCGTCGACGCGCTCGAGCACCAGGTAGACGTGGTCGAAACCGTGGTTTGGCGTAGTGCCGCAGGTCGATCCAACATCGCCCGGTTGGTGCTGACCCTTGGGGATCACTTCCCATCCGCGATGATCACGCAGATGGTTTCCGAGTTTTAGCGCCTGCAGGATGTTTGGAACCGCAATCCCGCTCTGCTGCAGCAAATTCGAAAGGTTTATTGCGCAGCCATCATGCGGCCAATGTTCTTCTGCCAGGCTGAGGAGTTCTTCGGCCGCTTCCTTTTGAACCGCGCGATAAGCTTCGGGATCGTTCGCGATCTCGAGGGCCTTCGGGATTCGCGACTTGTCACCGTTGGAACCATTGCCGGTGGCATGCGGGGTTGCACCCACCGAAGCAACTGGTGCGGCCACTGGGGCTGCCGGGGAGGCGCCATTGCCGATATGCAGGAAGCTCTTAAACTCTTCCACCGCGTCCCGCCTGACGTGGGAGATAACCTTGGTCGGGTCATTGATGGTCCCGCACCAAGCCGTGCTCACACGCAACAAGCGGGCGCAGTATTCCACCGCCAGGCGGTGGTTTTGCTTCATAGCCGTGATGAACTTCTCAGGCGAGTTGATCTGATGAGCGATGGCGAAGGGCCGCATGGCCGAATGCCCAAGGTTGGTGCTGTCGAAAGATACTTGAAATGCCCCGGTTTCCTCTCCCTCAATGTGCGTCAAGGAGTGGTGGTTGCCAACGTCTACCCCTTCGTTCCAATCCCAATCGGACTCGAATGCTGCTTGCACGCGCAGCACCTCACACATGACGGCCTTGCGATGGAGAAGGTTCGAGTAGGGACCGAGGGTGCTCTTCATCACTGCGTAAATGTCGTGGACAGGATTCTCCGCGAAAACGTCGTCCGGCAGTGGATCAATTGCGTCGATTAAATCATCGAGGAATGATTTTGGGGCAGTGGTGTGCTGCGCGCTCACGGGATGGCGGGTGGCAATGTAGTTGCGAGTGCTCATAACTGGCGTTGGTTCTTTTGGCGGGAGAGGTGAAAAAAATGTGGGGCAATGTCAGTTCCCATACGGGTATACCAAAGCGATCCGCGGGTGTTACTAGCTTGCGTCCACTGGGCTTCGCTGAATAGCCGGGAAATTGTGCAGCCATGGATTAGTATATGTCCGAAGCGGGACTCGGGGATCGCTCCCGGATCTGTGGTGCGGCCCTAAGGAAGCGGCATTCGATGGACCCCCCGCGGAAAATGGCCTCACGAGTCGCCGACGACGGGTCGGAAACTTTTTTCAAAAATCTTTGGGGGTCCTGTACGATCTTCCAGACCCCCCTCGGTAGTGTCGCCCCATCTGCAGGAGCCGACCGACATGGCCGGGCCGCCGAGTGGCTGGCACCGATCATCAAGGCGGAGACCGCAGGCTAAAAAAACACAACTGATATGAACCGTAAAAGCCAACACCGTTACGAATCGATCGACCGAACGATTCAATACGGCACAATGTATCCACTGACTCCGGCCGTTGCTCGCGCTACCGCGCTCTTCGCCGGACTCGCCACCACCAAAACCAAGTTGCAGGAGCTCGGTGCCGACCAAATCATCGGCCAGACGAGCTTCCGCGGCGCGGTTGATGACCGAATGGGTCTCCGTGACCAGCTCGTCGAATCGCTCCAGGAGATCAACAAGATCGCCCGGGCGCTCGATAAGACCGCGTTCCCGACCGCGGCCGAGCAGTTCCGCATGCCGAAATCGCGTTCGTACGTGAATCTCGTCTCGGCCGCGCGTTCGTTCGCCGAGCATGCGGAAGCCATGACCGCGGCGTTTACCGAACGCGGACGTCCCGCGACGTTCGTTACCGACCTTCAAGCGCTCGCCACCAGCGTGGAAAACGCTGCCCGACCGCGTGAGCAGCACCGTGGCGACATGGTCGGTGCCACCCAGGGAATAGAGCTCTACATTCGCGAAGGAGTCGCCGCGCTGCGCGAACTCGACGCGATCATCACCCCGCTGGTGAAGAGCGATCCCGTTCAACTCGGCCGCTGGAAAACCGCAGTCACCATCCAGCGCGACCCCGTCGGTGGCACTACTCCCTCCGAGGAGCCGCCCCCATCCGGTGAAGGATCCGGCAGCACGCCGTAAATTGAATCCCTCACCCGCGAAGCGGCAAACTTTGTGGCGCGGCTCGCCCGAGCTGCGGTGGATTGTTCCGATCTCCGAAGAGATGGAGCAGTGGAGAGCGCAAAGTTAGCCGCTTCGCGAAAGGCGGTGGCACCTCCGCCGCGCGCCGGATTTACCGCCCCGGTGCTTTCGCCGGCTCGTTCGCGAGGTTGAGGAGGTATTGCTCCACCAGTGGCGCGAACTCTTGCGGGTATTTCTCCGTGAGGGATTGCTGGATTGCAGCCCGCTCGCGTGGTGGCAGGCCGAGGAAAGTGGAATTGCGGAGGGCGATTTCGCGGGCGGCGCGCTGGACGGCCTCGGGGGTTCCGCCGGGTTTATAGCCGGTTGCGCCTTCGGAAGGTCCTTGGTTCTGCGCCGTCGGGCCGCTGCCTTGTCCCTGGCCAGGTTGGCGTCCGGCACCTTGCATGCCTTGTCCGGGCATTTGCCCCTGGCCTTTGCCCTGGCCGGGCATTTGACCGGCAGAGGGCTGACTGATGCCTGCCTGCATCGCCTGCATTTGCCCGGAAGTTTGCGCCAGTTGTTGGGCGGCCTGCTGCGCGGCCTGCTGGGCTTGCGCATTCTGGCCGTTCATCGCCTGGTTCGCCGCGTTCGCCAGCTGTTGCGCGGCCTGTTGCATGGCCTGCTGCATTGCCGGTGTGCCTGCTTGTTGCGCGGCGGCTTGGGTAGCCTGCATTGCGGCTTGGGCAAGTTGACCGGCCGCTTGTTGCGTGGATTGTCCGGCCGCTTGTTGTCCGTTTTGCGCGGCGTTTGCGGCCGCATTTGCGAGTTGCTGTGCTTTTTGGGCAGCTGCGGCTGCCTTCTGCGCGGATTGCGCGGCGCTCGCCGCTTGTTGAGCGGCAGCTTGGTTCGCGCCTCCCTGCGCGGCTTGCTGGGCTTGTTGCGCCGATGCTGCCGCCTGCTGCGCAGATTGCGCTGCTTGACCCGCCTGTTGCGCCGTCTGCTGCGCTTGTTGCACCGCAGTTTGCGGGTTCTGCGAGGCAATCTGCTGCGCGCTTTGCGCGGCTTGCTGCGCCGATTGCGCCGCTTGTTGTGCCTGTTGCGCGGCGGCGCCTGCGGGACCGGCGGCGGCCTGGTTGCCCCCCTGCTGCGCTTGTTGTTGCGCGGCCTGCGCAGCTTGAGCCGCTTGCTGCGCCGCCCGGGCTGCTTCCATCGCGGCCTGCGCAGCGTTTTGCGCCATCTCCTGGCCCATTTGCTGCGCGGCTTGCTGCAGATTTTGCTGCGCCCCATTCACCTCCTGCATCGCTTGGGCGATCTGGTTCGCGGCGCGAGCCATGGCGTCGGCGCTGTCGAAAGGTTGTCCGAGCGCTTGTTGCGCGGCTTGCGCGGCGCGGTTGATGTTTGCCTGCGCATCGAAGAGCCGGGCAATCGCCAACGCCTCAGCGGCTCGAGCGGACGCGCCGTCCGGTTTCTTCAGCGCGGCTTGGGCGTCCTCCATGGCGTTCTCTGCTTCGTTCAACGCGGAGACGGCGGCGACCATCCCGCCGGCGAGTGACGCTTTGAAAGTGGTCGTCTGCTTCTCGATCGCGGCTTGTTCAGGGGCGAGGCCTTCAAGCGCGCCCGCCTCCTTGCCAGCCATGGCTTTCGCCGTCGAAAGGTCCAACTTTTGTTCGCCTTCGATCAGTTTCGCCAATTCGGCCAGGGCTGCCTCTGCCTGTTGGCGCTGCTCCTCGGCTTGTTGCGCTCGCGCCAGTTCTTGGGCGATTTCTTGCGCGGCGCGAGCCAGCTGCTGCGCGGCCTGTCCAGCTTGCTGCCGAGCGGGCTCGTTTTGATTCTGCGCCATCGCGGCGCGGGCGTTTTCGGCGTGAGCGGCGCCCTTTTGGATCAATGGAGCGGCCCCGGGCGCGAGTTCGGCCGCGCGGGGCCCGATCTGGGCGGCGCGGCGCGCGATGTTCGCCTGTTGGGCGGCATTTGGCTGAGCAGCCTTCGAGATCGCCTCTTCCTGCTTCGCCATATTCTCCACGGCTGCGCGCAGACGGTCGAGGTCCTTGATCTTGTCACCGCTGTTGGCGGCGAGAAGTTCGGCTTCCTCGGCTTTCCGCTGCAATTCCTCGCGAGCGGCCAGCATTTGGCGAATGGCATCGGCCTGCTGCTGCTGCGCGGCAGGCGCGTTGGCCTCCTGCATCGCGTTGCGCGCCTCCTGCATGGCGGCGCCCGCTTTCTTCAGCGGCTCGGAGGCCTCCGCGATTTCAGGAACCATTTGCCCCACGTGATCGGCTTTTCCGGCGAGTTCGCCCTGTTGATCCTACATCTTTGCCAGTTCCGTGGCTTTCGCGCGCTGTTCCGCGTCGAACTTCGCCCGCAGCTCAGGGCTTTGCAGGCGTTGTGCCGGCGTCATCCTTCGAAATTCTCCCGCCAGCGTGCGGTTTGGATCGATGTCCGCCATGCGCTCATCGATCCATTTGGCAAAATCCGTGTCGGCGCGCTGACGACCCGTGTCGGCCATGAGCTGCTCTTGTTCGCGAATGACATCCGCAAGTTCGCGTTCCGCCTGCCGCAGGGCGGCTGGACCGCGTTCGCGTGGGGCGATCTCCCGGGAGATCTTTCGCAGCTCGTCGCGGTTTACCTTTTCGTCTGCGACCGCTTTGAATAACTGGCCGGCCCTCAGCGCTGCCTCGGCCTGCTCGGCGCGTGGCTGGATTTGCTCCAGCTGCCGCGCGCCGGAGCGGAAGCGCTCCGCCAGGTCCGCGTTCTCCGGATTCGCGGCAAACTTCTTCACCACGTCCGCGATCATCTTGATCTCCGCGGCGATCGATTGCTGTTCGCCGCGTTGCGTCTCGAGTTGCGCCTGCAGGATTGCGGCGAAGTTCTCCGGCTTGGATGGCCCTGTGAGCCGGCCAAGTTCAATGCCGTTTTGCAGATTGCGCGCCTGCCGGTCGGCCAGGTCGTTCAGCTGTTTGGCCAGTTGCTGTGCCTCCTGCTGGCGCGCGTGCTCGGCGAGAATCTTTTGAATCGCGGTGACGATTTGCTTCTGCGCCGAAAACGCATCCGCGGCTGTCTTCGTGCTCGCGCCGGGATCCTGCACCGCGCGGGCGCGCTGGAGCAAATCCACCACCTGCCGCATATCGGCCGTGCTCAGCTGGGCTATTTCCGCCTTCAGCCGCTCCACCACGGAGACATCTTCGCCGGCGAGGCCATTGCGTTCGTATTCGCCGAGCATGGCGTCGAGACCGCCGATGAGCTGCCGCGCCTCGCCCGCGAGTGCCTCCTGCTTTTGCTCATTCTCGCGATAGCGATCCGCCAGCGTTTCGGCCCCCACGTGGGTCACGACGGTCAGTGCAAAAACCGCCGAGCCAAAGCGTGAGATTAGGTTCATGAGGTTCTGCAGCATAGCCGATGGGTATGAGTGGGAAAGCCGCTAGGGCTTCTTTTCGTAGATAATGTCACCCAGTCGCCGAGCGAGGTCTTCCTGGTTTTGCCGCAGATCATTCAAGCCCTGCAGGGTGTCGCTCAGCCGGGCAGCCAGGTCGGCGCGCTTCTCCTCCTCGCTAACCACCCGGGCCTGGTAGTGCTCCGGCATCGTCGCCACGCCTGGGCCAGTGACGCTGTTTCGGTCCGTGGCCTCGAGCCAAAAGTCGATCACATCGCCTTCCTTGAGCGGCGGATCCATCCGTCCGAGATGCCATTCAAAGCGCCGGGTCAGGGATTTTGGGCCCACTTCCCCGAGGTCCATATCCAGCGAATGGTGGGCGTTCCCGGGCGCCCAATTGACGGCGTAATGGAGCTTCAGGCGATCCACGCCGTAATCGTCCGTGGTTTCGAACGCGATGAGCAGCGTCGCTCGCGGCGTGACCAGTTCCTCGCGCCGCGGCGGCCAGAGGATGGTGAGGGTCGGCGGATGATCGGGGATGATATCGACCCGATAGGCGGCCATGGCGCTGCTTTGCACGCCTTTCAAATCGGAGAGTTGAAACGTGAGCCCAGTGACGTCCTTCGCTGGAATTTGCGCGATGCCTTGCCACTCCGGTTCTTTCGCGCCGGCGACCGGTTGCATCGAGAAAGAGTCGCGGTTCTTGTGGTCGGGGGTGAGCAACTGCATGGCGGCCTCGCGCAACGGGACGTTCGTGCGGAGCGTGGCTGCCAATTTCGAGCCCGCGAGAATCTTCAGATCACCGGAAGCGCGGCGCTGAGGCGGGATACCCGTGTATTCCGGCCAGCGCTGCTCGAACGTGAGTAATTGGATAACGGGCCGCGGTCGGGCACGCACTTCCGCCCACTCCGTGTGGGTGTCGCCAAGTTCGATGCGATAGCGGAAGTCCTGCTGAACCGCCTGGATGCCGCGGAGAAACCGCGCCGGATTTGCCGGATCGGCATCCAGCGTGAACTCGGCCGGTTTTCCTGCCGGCATTTCGACCCGAACCTTGCCGCTCAGCGGGATCACCCCCTCCACGGTCGCTTCGAGCCGAATATCGTCGCCGATGGCGATGACTCGATCGCCCGTGAAAGTAACGATGCGGGTCTCGCTCGGTTTGGGCGTGTTAAAGAGGAGGGCGCGCTCGAGCAGGGGCCAGCTGGAATTCCCGCCAAACCAAAAGAGGCCGGCGCCGACGATGGTGCAGCCGAGCGCAGCGATCAGCCAATGGCGCAAGCGCTCTGTCGGCACCACCTTCTCAAAGGGCAGCGTGCGCGCCTTTTCAGTCGTTTGGATGAGGAGCGCCCGAACCAAAGGATGGGCGTGATTATCCTGTCGCCGCGCTAGTTGGACGCTGGCGATGAATCGGCTGCGCAGCTCCGGCAACGCGCGTTCGACGGCCAGGGCGATGCGATCTTCGTCCGGCCGGTGAAACCAGCGGCGGATGCCGAATTTCCAGGCAATCCAGGAGGCGGACCCGAAGCCGCCGAGGAAAAACAACCCCCGAGCCCATCGGGGCAGTTCGAAATGCCAGTCGAGCGGCATTTCAATGGCCAACCAAGCCACAATGACTGGGAAAGCCATCGCGAGACCCGTGCCGAGGGCCACCCGCGCCATGCGATTCTGCACTTTTGAGAGATGCAGCGCCAGGGCGGGTGCGGCTTTGTCCAGCGGAAGAGGGCGCTGGGCGATGGCGGAATCGGACACGCGAATAACCTGTGCCCAAGGGACCGTCCGAGGCTAGCGCAAAGGTTTTGGTTCGAAAATCGGCTTCCTGAGGCTATTAATCGCGGGATTACTGCACCTTCCTATTGAAAGTTTCCCTTGGGAAGTGAACGGTAGCTGCTTAAAGGGAAAGA
>CBHXZU010000002.1:0-38367 GCA_966125105.1 uncultured Prosthecobacter sp. | reverse complement strand
GGAGGATGTCGACGTTGCGGTTGCTCATCGAATCCGCGGTAAAGATGTAGTGATCCGGGATGATCACGATCTTCTTCGGATCCCAAACCTTCGCCGCCTGGCCGAACTCGCGCTTGAAGACGCCAATGGTGCCCGGGCCGCAAACATCGTGGGTCATGAGGACATCCACGTTCACCCACACATTTTCGCCGGGTTCCACACGCGCTTTACCACCAGCGCGGGCGAGCAATTTTTCCGTAAGCGTCATAATTGAAGAAAAAGGGGGGGACACCATGCAGCGCCTGCGCGGGTGGTGCAAATGGAAACTCCCCGGCACGCTCACGCGCCAGTAGCCATGTCCTAGCGGCGACCCTTCCCTGGACCCGAGACGCTTTGCGCAACCTCGCAACCGGGCGAGCAGACCGAATTTCCGTCGCATTTGACATGACATCCGGGCGACTTGTACAGCGCAAACGGTCGCGATGACATGTGATCCGGGCGGGAAAACATCGCATCCGATGGATTGTACATCACATCCGCTGCTCTGTACATTGCATCCGGTCGATTCGTACAACGCATCCGGTGCCCCGTCCATGTGATCCGCCCGCCCAAACATGACTTCCGCTTCGGAAAACATGACATCCGCTCGTCCTGACATGGCATCCGCTGCGCGCGACACGAGGGACGAAGCTGCGAGCCCGCGCGCCCAAAGACATGGCGCAAGTGCTTGCTCATCAAGCAGCCAGCTCAAGTGCCTGCGAGGATTGCGGGCGAAATGAAGCAAGCACTGGGAAGCCTACCCTTCGATCGTTGGCGCTTCGCGCTTACTTCGCGGCGTTCGCGCGCTTGCCCTGGTAGCCATATCCGGGCCGTTTTGTTGAAACCAGCCCCTTGTCATCCACTCCCCCGTTTTCCTCCGGCCGAACCAAACCCGCTTCCTCCAAGGTCCCCAGGTCCACGCAATCAATCATCTTCACCTTGCGCGCGCCACTCACGCTGCTTTTCGCCGGAGTCCCCGTCACCAGCAGGCACTTATTCAGTTCAATCCCCTCCACCGCGTCTTCGGTCGAAATTGCGCGCCCTGCCACCGCGATCGTGCACCGTTCGAGCACAACCGGACCGCCCTTCGTCCACACTCCCTCGTTCCCGAAACCTGCAAAACAATTCGTGAGCCGTCCCGTCGTCCAAATGCGGTAGTCGCGCTTGTTCCGCATCGCCACACAGTTCTCCAGCACTACGTCTTTCACTTTCAAATCATACCCGCCATCCTGGTTGCGCAGGCTCCGGCAGTTGCGAAACGTCACGTGCTCCGAGTTTCCCTCCACGATAAATCCGTCGCCGTTTTTGTATTTATTCTTCTGCAGCGGCATCATGTTGTTCCGCGCGACGCAGCTCTCGTAGACGACATTGCGATTCGGCGCGCCGCCGTCGTTGAGGCTGAAGCCAAAAGGAAAGAGCTCCGTCCTTTCTTCCCACTGCCCATCGCCCTCGGAGCAATCCGCCGTGCAGCGCTCATAGCGAACATCCTCGCACGCCGCCTCAAGTCGAAATCCGTGCTTCGAGTAGCGTTTCAAATCGCAGCCGACGATCTGCAGCCCCTTGAATCCGCTCAAATAGAATCCGTGACGAATGTGATCCATGCCCACGTTCTCAAATCGCCAATCCTCGCGCGCCGCCTCCCCCGCCCCGAGATTCGCTCGAATCCCGATTTGATATCCGCGAATCACCAGGTCACGCACCACGACATGCGAAGCCCCGGCCGCGATCCCGATCGCAGTCGCGCCCTTCTCCGTTTTCGCGATGTCCCAATCCGATGACAACACCGGCAGCCCGCTCCCGCGATCCAGCCCCATGATCGTGATCGGCTTCCCTGCCGCGCCTGAAGCCTTTAGCAGGAGCTTCACCCCACGGTAATCTCCGCTCCCGATCAGCAGGCGATCCCCCGGCTGCAGTTGATCGAGAATCTCCTGCATCCCCGCCGCGTCCGCCGCCTGCTCCCAAGCAGCGCCGCTCTTGCTCCCCGCGCCCGACGGCAGAACAAACCAATCTTTGGCGAAGACATTCAACGAGCCCGCAAATAGCGTGAAACCAGCGAGCACACAGGACACGGAAGGGACAAAACGCATGACGACCCGTTCAGACTGAGACATTACTTCCGAAAGCGAAAGCAGAAGCGCACCGCCTAGCGGCTCCCACGGCAATTTCCCGGAGTCCGTGACAGCACGCTCGGAACCAGCGAGCGCGGAGCGATCACGAATTGCGACGCGCGAATCTCTGAATCTCTCGAAAGCGCCCCAGTTCAAAACCGCGCACACGCTCCGAGCACGTCGACCAAACACCGGTCCTCACTCCGGTTTCATCCGCGGCATTCCGGCCCGCAGTCATGCGACGCGATTTGCCACGCGCACATAACACCCCCCGTAAAAAAGTTTGCAACGATACCTAGTCGCTTCAGCATAAGCTTCATGAGAAGCGGGATTATTACGATCTTCGCCTTCCTCCTAAGTTCCTCCTTCCTGCTCAGCGCGCCCCCGGCCAACGATAACTTTGCGAACCGCACTACCCTCCATAGTGGCGCCTCCGTGAATGGCACGCTCGCCGAAGCCACGATCGAGCAAGGCGAATTCTCGATAGCCAGGGGCAATCCGAAACGTTCCGTATGGTATCAAATCTCCGTGCCTGCGGGCGTCAAAGCGCGGCTCACGGTAAGCCCAACCCTGGCGACGATGGATACCATCATCACGGTCGCCACCGGCAACGATCTCGCGAGTTATCTCATTCAGTTTTATAGCGACCGACCGGGCCCCGGAAACGTCGACAAGCTCGCGTTCGCGAACACCACCGCGGGCACCCAGACATTTCTGATCAACGTCGGCAACCAGACATCAAAAGCCGGCTCGTTCCAGATTCTTTTCATGCTCGATCCCCTCGGTCCCGCCAACGATCTCTTCGCCGATTCCACGGTTCTCACGGGTGGCGGCGAGTACAGCGGCACAACGGTTCAAGCATCGGCCGAATTGTCCGAATGCGCCGGCATCGGTCTCGCGCCCGCGTCCGCAACCGTGTGGCACACGCTGAATGTCCCTGCCGGGATGCGCGCGACAATCAAAGTTACACCGCGCGGATTCAACGCGCGCGTCTCCACCTACCAAGGAAGCAGGCTGGGCGCGCTAACCCTCGGCCCGAGCGCCGACGACGCAGGCATGGATGGCGCCGAGGAGGTCGTGCTGACGAATTCCGGCACCAGCCCGGCGACGCGCCACATCGCCGTGGATGGCGTGGACCAGGGCAGCGGGGAGTTCTTGCTAAATATCACGCTAACACCCGCGCCGCCGTTGAGCGATGACCTCGCAACCGCGGAAACGCTCGCCGCCAATAGCTCGGTCAATGGGACGAATATAAACGCCACCGCGCAACCAGGCGAATTGGAGCATGCCGGAACACCAGCAAGCAACTCGGTGTGGTATTCCTTCTCCCTCGCGCCGGGAGCGAGCGGAAAGGTCACCGTGACCCCTGCGGACTTTGACGCGCGAATCGCGGTATACACCTATGGCTCCGGCGACTTCTCCGGGCTGAAGCCCCTGGTCGCCGCCAACTACCACGGGTTGGGCATTGCTGAAGTCGCGACGATTCCCGCGAACATCTTCGCCTCCACACGGAGTTTCGTGGTGGCGGTAGATAGCGTGGGCGGCGGCACCGGCAGCTTCAATATTCAACTGGAGACCGCCGCAGAAGCGCTTGATTTCGATGACCTCGCCAACGCTGCGCAACTGCCGGCGAACACATTTGAGTCTATCTTCGTGGACACTGCCGGCGCCACCAGCGAAGCGGGCGAGCCGGCCATCGGCGGACAATCGCCGCACAGCGTGTGGCATCGCTTCAGCCCGCCCGCCAAAGGCAGGCTCAACATCACGCTCCACGCAACCGGCGGCACGGCCCCAAGCTATGCAGTGTTCACCGGAGACAGCGTCGACGCCCTCGCAACCGTTCTCGATTACGGGGCGGCGGGCGAGATCAGAGTTACGCCAGGCCAGAACTACTACATCGCCATCTCCACTCCGGACGGACAGCACGGCACCGCGATATTTCAATACGCCTTCCAGGCAGCGCAACCGGGGGAGTTCTACTTCGGCCAGTTGAATCATTTCGCGTTCGAAGGGGACATGCAGTATTCGATCACCGTCTATCGCGACGGCACCGATGGCGAGGTAAGTGTGCCCTACGCCTTCACACCGGGCTCCGCCTCCTCGGCCGACTTCGGAGGTGCGGGCGGACTGCTACAATTCGCGGACGGCGTATCGAGCCAGCAGATCCCGATTCCCATCATCGACGACTCTGACCTGGAGTCCGCTGAAAGCTTCGCCGTCGAGCTCGGCACGCCGAGCGCCGGAATGACCACATTCCCCAGCACGGCCACCGTGACGATTTTCTACGACCCGAACGATAGCGCCCCTGAAGTCGGAGTAGGCTTCTACATTCCATCCGCGGGCTTCACCGGCTTGGTAAACTCCGACTTCTCGCAATCCGGTTTTGGACACATCCAGTTTGTGATCAGCGGCAGCGATGTCGCGTCGGGGAAAGTGTTCTTCGACGGCGCGGTCCTTCCATTTCGCGCGGAGTTTTTAGACGGATCCGACAGCGCCACACTCACCGCAGACCTGGTGCTCCGGCGCGGAGGGCAATTCAGCAATCTCACGCTGACGCTCACGCTCCTGGCCGACCGCTACCGATTCATCGGAACGCTCGCCGGCATATCATCGGCGCCCTATTCGATCGCCGGCGAGCGCGACTCGCTGGGCTCCTCTGGTTTTCCCGTCCCGCATGCAGGAGTCTTCAATGCACTCCTCGCCGGAAACGCCGTCGTCGCCGGTGGTGGCAAAGTTCGCGGCTACGCGCGGGTCATCGTAAAACCGACCGGCGCCGTGGCGATTCTCGGCGTGTTGCCGGATGGCACGAAGTTCGCAACGAAGAGCCAGATATCGCTCCTCGGGCGCCTCATCTTTTCGACGCCGCTCTACAAAAAAGAGCTGGGCAAAGCGGTCGGCTACTTCACTGGTTCCATCGATATCGCCGACCGTGCCGATCCAAAAGCGGCATATGGCACGACGCGCTGGAACAAGCCCGCAAACAACGGGAGACTTTACCCCGAGGGCGTCACGGACGCGCCGCTGGCCCTGAGTGGCGCAGCTTACCGGCCACCCGCGCGCAACCAACGCGTCCTTGCCGATTTCGACCCAGTCAACGGCACCGCCATAGTCATCCTCGCCGAGGGGAATCTTTCGGCGGCAATCGTGAAGACAGCCACGCTCACTACGGCGAATGCTCTGCTCATTTTCACTCCTGATAACGACAGGCTGAAACTCAAAATCGCGCCTGCGACCGGCTTGATCTCCGGCTCGCTAAAACACCCCGACGGAATGCCGCGTTCCATCACGGGCCTCATCGTTCAATCCGCGCCCGGTCTCGCGGAAGCGCTATTTCCCGGCATCGACGAAGCCGGCGTCATCCAAATCAAACCCGTGCCATGAAACTGCCACTCATCCTATTCGCTCTCGCCTCGTGGCTGGCCACAGCTTCGGCCGCAGAGTTCCAGGCGTTCCGAGCTACTGTCACACTCCCCTTCATCAATGCGACGTTCCAGGACGAAACCGATCGCTTCCTCAATACGCGCGTCGCGAACAAGCAGCTGATCAATCTCGCCCTCGGGCAACCATTCTCGACGAAACAGCCGAGAGAGGTCGTGGTCGCGCTTCTGCTGCCGAGCAACACCTCACCGCTCGCGCCCGCGACGCTCGTGATTTTGAACACGCAGACAAAAGCGGTCCTCAGGACGGTCGCCACCATCACTCCGTCGAGCATCCTCATTCCCGACGATATCAAGAAGCCGGGCGCCTGCCTCGTCACGCTCACGTTCCCCGCGCTTTCCAATGCGAGTTTCAACACGCTGCCTTTCTCGCTCACGGGAAACGCCCTCGGTTCTGCCACGCTCACCGGCACTGCCCCGGTGATCAATCTCACCCTCGGCGGATTGCATGGGAGATTCACGCGAAATGATCCGCAGCTTTCGATCTACGCCGGTGTCGTGCTCGCCGCCAAAGTGCGCGCCGCCGGAAAACCTATCGTGATTATCGACCTATGAAATCCGCGCTTCTTTCTGCCGCCGCGATTATCGCGGGAGTGATCGCCGTTCCGCGCGCCGCTGCAGACTTACTCTTCTTCCACGTCTATCGCGTGACCGTTTCGATGACGTGCGTATCCCTGGAGGATAATGGGCAGGGCAGTATGGCGCTGGTCACCCGAAAGCTGACCAACAAGCAGATCATTAACCTCGCGCAGGGCCGCGCCCCGGAGGCGCTGGTTCCGAAAAATGAGCGGCTCGTCGCGCTCGCTCCCGACGATTACCTGAACCTCGCCGAGGTTCGCGTCGCGCTGCTGGACGCAAACACGGCGTCGATCATAAAGGTTATCGGAACGACCAGCAGCTCGGAGGTCGCCTACGGGCCGCCCGATGGAAATGCTGCGCAAGGCGTCGGCACCGGCACACTAATCGCGCTGATCAGCCCCACCTTCGCGCTATCGTCCGCGCCGCTTAGCGTGAGTTTCAAGGGCGTGGAAAAGCCCAACCCGCGTGGCCCCGTCCAATCACTCCGCATGGTCTCCGTCTCCGCCCCGGTTACGCTGACCGTAAATGGCGCGGACAATCCTGCCATCTTCATCGGCGGCAGCATCCGCGTAGCCGGCAAACCCCTGCTCGACCTCTACGTAGAACTTTGATCACCATGCCAGACGAACCTTCCGGCCGCGACGGGCCAAACCCAACCACAAGCTAGCCCAGGGCACAGCGAAGAATGAGCGGCCAAGCGTCCAGAGCCCCGAAAGGTGGCGACACAACAGCGCCGCAATCGGAAACTTCTTTAGGCAGCCACTATATTTCGCCCTCAGCTCTGAAAGTGCGATCCCAGCGTGTCGTTCACACAAGAGCCAACCGCTACGGCTTAAAATCTCGCCTCCGAAAGGCAAGGAACCCCACCGTCAACGCAGCCACATCGAAAACAATCAGCGGCCCGTAAACTTCCGGCACCCACCCCCAATCCGGCCGCGCCTCAAACGCCCGCGTCCATGCTGTCATGTAATACATTAAGAACCACGAACGCGCGCTCGCGAGAAACGGCATTTGCAACAGCAGCCGCTCGCCCAAGAGATACGCAATCGCCGTCACCGCCGCCGTCGATCCACGCATTCCGCAGGACGCCAGCGCAAATGCGATCGCCAGCACGGTCACCAGGCTCAGGGCTTGAAACGCAATCGCCTGGCAGTAGAGCAACAATCCATCATTCGGCGCGTACGCCACGCGTTGCCCCGTCGCCGCGATGTGCACATGGAGCGGGCCCCATCCTTCGAGCAGAATGCCCAGCCCCAGTGCGGCGAGGGACCCAATGACGACGAGCGCGAGCGTGTAATACACACACGCGACGAGTTTCACTCCCCATACGCGAAACCGCGAGACAGGCCGGCAAAGCACCATGCGCATCGATCCCGATTCCACCTCCCGTGAAATGCTTTCGCTCGCGATCAGCGCGATGAATACGGATCCCAGCACACCCACGGAATGCCCCACCACGTTCACCGCATGCGTGAGGCCGGAAGAGAAATCCGCATAAGGCAGGCCCACCCGCTTCATGAACGCATCGAGCGCGGGCCGAACGGAGGGAAGCTTCAACAGTCCGAAGAGAACGACTTCGAATGCAATTGTAGCCGCCAGCCCGATCCACGCAGCAGGTCGGCGAGTAATTTTGCGCACCTCCCACCCGAGATGGACGAGCAGCGCCTTCATGCGCCATCGATCGCGGCCATGTATTTCTCCTCCAGCTTCCGCGCATCCCCCTGCCACGCTCCCGTGAAAGCCACGCGCCCGCCGTTGAGAATTGCGAGGTGATCGCAGAGCTGCTCGACTTCGCTGAGCAGGTGCGAAGAGAGCAGCACGGTGGCTCTCCACTCGGAGCGGACGCGTTGAATCAGCTGGCGCGCATCCCGCATGCCCGCGGGATCAAGCCCTTCCATCGGCTCATCCAGGATCACCAGGGAAGGGCGCGGAATCAGTGCCTGCGCGATCGCCAGGCGCAGGCGCATGCCGCGGCTGTAATGACACGCCGGCTCATCGATGCGGTCTTTCAAGCCGACAAACTCCACCGCGCCGTCGATCTCTCTTGCATCAACCGGGCCCGATAAACTCGCAAGGCAGGCAAGGTTTTCACGTCCGGTAAACTCTTCGTAAAACCCGGGCGCCTCAAACACCGCCCCGACACCGCGCAAAGCGCGACGCCGATCAGCGATTATCGAAACTCCCTGGATATAGATATCCCCCGCATCCGGCCGCACCTGTCCCACGATCGCGCCGATCAACGTGCTCTTTCCCGCGCCGTTTGGGCCGAGCAATCCGGTAATCGTTGCCGCCTCGATTTCGAGCGTCACATCCTCGAGCGCAGCGCGCTTGCGGAAACGCTTCGTAAGATGCTCGATCCGGATCATCGGCGTGGAGCGGGGCTTGTCTGGCTAGATGTAACATTCTAAAATACAGGGATCAAAGCCTATGCGCTCGTCGACGAAACTGCTCGTTGCCGTGACCCTGCTGCTTTGCCTCATTGCCTGCGAACGCCCGCGTCCCCTTTCCGCGCCACCACCAATTGTCCCGCCCGCGCCGAAGCCGAGCGAGATCGCGACTCCTGAACCCGGTTCGAAAGCGATCATTGCCGAAGCGCGCGGCGCGCCCTCGCCAACCGCAAACAAACCAGCCGCGGCGTGGGTCGCGAGTTACAGCGGCGAAAAGAATACCGAGGAACGCCGCGCCATCATCGCCGAGTTGCTCGGAGGCGAACCGGTCACCGGAGTGGCCGCCGTTGGCGAGTTGCTCAAACTGGAAAAACGCGCCGAGCTCCGCGTCGCCCTGTTCGACGCGCTCGATTCGTTCGACGGCCAGACTCCGGCGAAGCTCGCGCTCATTCGAGGTGAGTTGCTGGAGAACCGCGCCTCCGGTGACGCTCGGGAAGCCGCTATCGATGCGCTGCTCAATATCCAGGACCGCACCGCAATTCCTATTTGGCAAGCGCTCCTCTCCGATCCGGACGAATCCCTCCACGACGTGGCGCGCCAGGCGATCGCCGCGCTCGAGAGTCTCCGGTGACGCGAGACGCCAATCGGGGCCAGGAAAGGGCAGGGAAACAAAAGCCCGTCATCCTGAGACCCGGTCCGGCTAATTGCTTGTCGGACAAGAACTGCAAGGATCTGGGGTGGGAATGCCGGTCACGAAAAGCCGTCATCCCGATCGAGCTTCAAGCGACTGAGGGACCCCGAGCCACTCGCGAGGCGCTCCTCGCCGGGAACACCTTTTGGAAAGTAGCGCTGGGCTTGCTCTAACCGAGCGGCACGGAGCGAGCTCGAACCGAAGAAGCCCGAGACTTCTTGGCGACCGCCAAGTCGTTATCGATCGCCGACGCTGCCAAAATCGAGTTTTGGATTGGAATTCTCCACTGGAATGAAAGGACGTCCTTCACTTCGCAGGTCTCTCCTCGCTGACGGCGTTAAGGATGACTGACCTTTTCAGCCACGTTCCCGACCCAGCGACAAAGGGGCGGATTACCCGGCACCCAAGCATCCGGGCTTTCGAGACGATCCGCATCGCATCCAAACATGCTCGCCTTCTCCCGCGCGACGGTCTCTCCTCCCGACCGCATGAGCGACGCCGCCGGTTCTCGCCGTTCCCTTTGGATCCTCGTCGGCCTGCTCATCGGCGCTGTCCTCGGGGTCCTGGCAAAGCTGTGGTGGGCCGGGCCAAATCTGGACTACGCCGTCACGAACGTAATTCGGCCCATCGGGAATGTTTTCCTCCGCATCATCTTCATGGTGGTCGTTCCTTTGATTTTCTCGGCCATCGTCCTCGGCGTCATGGAACTCGGGGATCCCCGCCGACTGGGGCGTGTCGGGCTGCGCTGCGTCGCCACAACCGTCGTCTTCAGCGCGGTCAGCGTGATCATCGGCATGACTGTCGTAAACGTGATCAAGCCCGGAGAGCGCATGGCTCCCGACGCGCGCGAGAGCCTCGTCGCCACCTACTCGCAAGGCGCGGATGAGAAGATCAAACAGGCCGCTTCAGCAAAACCGCTATCCACCACGCTGCTCGATCTCATCCCGCTGAATCCCCTGCAAGAAGCGGTGAATGCCTTCAATCCCGAGCAGGCAAACGGAGGCATGATCGCGGTGATGATCTTCAGCCTCTTCTTCGGCGTCGCCCTGACGATGGTCCACGCCGATCGGGCCGGGCCGCTCCGCGATGTATGCGAAGGACTCTTTGACGTGTGTCTGCGCATCATAGGCTTTGCCATGGCGCTCGCGCCCGTTTGCGTGGCATGCCTCGCGTTTGCGCTCACCTCCACCACTGGTTGGGAACTGCTGCGCTCCCTCGGCCTCTATGTCGCCGTCGTGCTCAGCGCGATGATCCTGCATCAATTCGGCTTCTATTAATTGATGCTCCGAACGGTCGCCAATCGCTCACCGATCGGCTTCTACCGCGACGCCCGTGAAGCGATCGTTACCGGGTTCGCCACCTCTTCTTCCAACGCCACGCTACCCGTGTCTCTGCGAGACGCGGAACACAACCTTGGCTTGCCCGCCCGCATCTCCCGCTTCGTCCTTACCGTCGGCGCAAGCGCGAACCAAAACGGGACCGCGCTGTATGAAGGCGTCACCGTGCTTTTCCTCGCCCAAGTGTTCGGCGTGGATCTCACGCTCACCCAGCAATTCGTAGTGGCCGTCATGTGTATCCTCGCAGGCATTGGCACTGCGGGCGTGCCGGGGGGTTCGCTCCCCCTCGTCGTCGGCGTGCTCATGACCATCGGCGTGCCACCAACGAGCATCGCAATTATCCTAGGAATCGATCGATTCCTGGATATGTGCCGCACGGCATTGAACGTAACCGGCGACCTGGTGATCGCCGCCGTCGTCGCCCGCGGAGAACCCGATTACAACCCGGAGGGACGGCGAATCACGTAGCCCTTGGCTGGACGGCTTTTGGTCGTCCAGCGCGGGCCTTCGGTTTCGCCGTGCCAACCAGTGTCGAAGCGCAACCCTGCAACCACGAGAAAGACGTGGCCCTTGCGCGCCCAAACGCTGATCCAGTCGTCCTCCCGTCCGCTATTGCCATAACTGCGAAAGCTCGAGGACGGCATGTCGGTCTTCAGCAGACCGGCGTTGCGCAGCACGTAGGACGTCGCGCCCGAGCAATCGAAGCCCCGGCAGTCACGCGCCCCATGACCGCCGCCGTAGACATAGGCGGAACCGGCGATGGAGTTTGCCGCGGCAATCGCCGCATGCACTCGGTCGGGCGCATTCTCCGGCGCAATTGCCTGTCCTCCCACGATCGACGCGGTCTTACCCGGGACGTAGTGATAGACGTAGCGATGATTTGAGCCGCACGCGGTGAGCAACAGCGTGAGGGCAAGGCACAGCAGTGAGGCGATTCGGCAAGGCACGGCCGTGATATAGAAACTTCCGTGCCTGCTGCGCCAGCACGACGTCTGGCGCGCGTCTCAACGGGCGAACATTCCGTCCTAACCCCCGTCAACGGAACGCCTCAAACGCTCCGCGAACTTTATTTCGACCCTGCCTCGATACTCCACCGTCGCCCCATCGCGTTTGAGAACCGTCGCAAGGAAATCCCCCGCGCCCGATTCTCCTAGCGGGCGAGCTTCTCGTAAAATCGACGCACCCCATCCCCGGCAACACCCAGCGCGAGGATCCGCAGCCACGGCATCGAAAACACCGAGGGAGGCCACGCCTGAATTGCCCTCCACAATTCCCGGCACGCGCTCCCGCGCGAGAGCGTGAGAAGATTGTACCCGACTCGTTCGTGAAGCATCGACAGCGTCCGCCGGAAATCCGCCGTGTTCGTCACGCTGGGCTTCCGCTCGTCGAAGCGTTTCACGAGTTCTTCCAGCAGCGCGCCAAACTCACGTAAGCGTTTCGGCACCACCCGCGATCGCACGAGGCCGATTAGATCCAAGTCCGATTCTCCGGCCTCGCGCCCAAACAGCCGCGCAAAATGCGCTGCTTGCACGCGACGGATGAGGTCCGCTCGGCGATGCGTGCGCGTGACGGAAGTGTTGAGAATGCGGATCGTGCAAAGGCACTCGGGCAGATTTCGCAATTCTGCCGTGGCGCTGAGTCGCGACCACAACTCGTAGTCCTGCGACGCCGTCCACGCTTCATCATAGCCGCCCGCTTCCATCACTTCTTTCCGCCGAAACGTCACCACTGAATGCGCCAGCGCATTGTCGAAGAGATGCGCAAAGGCGATGGCCTCGTGATGGAGCGGGAACTTCTTTTTGCCCAAGGACCGGCCGTTGCCATCGATTAACCGGGCTTGGGCGCCAGCCGCCGCGCAGCGCTCGTGCTTCCGTAGAAACGCAAGTTGCAGCGCCAGGCGATCCCGCCGCGAGGTGTCATCTGCATCCTGCCGCGCGATGAACTCCCCTTTTGCCTCGCGCAGCCCGACATTCAGCGCCGCTGTCAGGCCGATATTCTGCGAGAGCTGAATAATCCGAACCCGCTGATCTGTGATGGATCGGAGATACTCCGCGGTGCCGTCCGTCGACGCGTCATCCAGGATCAGGAACTCGAAGTCGCGAAACGTCTGCTCGAGGATCGAGTCCACAGCCTCCCTGGCGAAGGGCAGGCCGTTGTGCACGGACATCAGGACCGAAATCGCCGGCTTCATCCGATGTTCTCCAAAACAATTGCCGAAAGTGACTATCGGCCCACAAGCAGCGCCTGCTGTGGCGCGGGTTTCCACCTGCGTAAGGGTGGAATTGTTGCCGGGAGCGACCCGGAAACTTCTATCGCTTTTCGGTCGCTGCAGCCTTCCCAACGTCGGGCAGCAGCCGTTCGAAGATGCGGCGATGCGCATCGACCCACACGTGGTTATCGAACATCTTTTCCGCCCGCATCCGCGCAGCCGCCGAACGCCTCGGCCAATCTGCGATCACTCGCGCAATTGCGGCGGCGATGCGTTTCGGCGGCGAGTAACTTGCCCTCCACCAATCGGTCGAAACTTGCAGCAACTCGCCCGATTCTTCGCCAACCAACTCCGGCATCCCGCCGCTCCGCGTCGCGACGACGGGCACGCCGCACGAAAGCGCCTCAATCGCGACCGTCGGGCAGGGATCGTGATACTTGAGGTGCAGGAGGACGTGCGCGGACTGGTAAAGTCCCACTGCTTCGCTTTGCGAGAAGGCCGGCCTCAAAGTCACACGTTCGGAGAGCCGCAGCCGCCGGATCGTTTCCTGCACTTGGGTCTCCGCGTCCGGCCAGCGCATTTCTCCTGCCACTGTAAGCTGCGCGCGGTGTCCCGCATCCAGCAGTGCGCGCAGGGTCTCGAGCGCGCCAATCACCCGGAACGGCTGATAATGTGTGCCCGCTGCCAAAAGCCTCCAGCCTTCATTGAAACCCGGTGCCCTTTCCGCCGGCCGAAATACCCCCGTATCCACCGGGTTATACAGTACCTCCGAGGGCGTATGCACTTGACCCAGCCACGCATTCGCACTGCGCTCGCAAAACTCGCTCTGATATACGATGTAATCCGCTCGACGGCGCAACCGCGCCATTCCGCGATTTACGTCGAAAGTCTTCAATCCCGCCCACGCCGGGAAGCCAACGCCGTTTTGATTCCAAACGAAACGCGCACCGTGAGCCCGGGCCCATCGCGCGAGTTCCCCGGCAAAGAGCGGCATCGCGCTGCTCACGAGGTAGAGCACATTGAACTGCTCCTGCTCCGGCCACGCATCCGCGAGGTGGAGAAGCTTCACCCGGCCACCGGCAACGAAATCTTTCCCAGCGACCGCTTCTCCATAACTAAGGGCGAATCGATCCGACGGCGCTCGCCACGTTTTTGCCCGCAACGCCCGACGAAAGCGCAAGCGCGCTGGAATGGAGAAAAGCTCACGAAGAATGGGTCCGACAAAAACCATGCTACTGACGTTCCGCGAGAACCCGCTGCAAAATGTCGCGATAGGCGAGACACATTCCCTCACCGCTTGGCGGCGAAGAGAGAAGGTCGGCGCGATGCTTGCCGTAGTTCGCCACTAATCCGCGAACCGCATCAGCCACCCCTTCGCGGAACGGCACTCCGTAACGGCGCGCAAACTCGGGTATCCCACCGCCGTCTTCGTGGAAGGCAATCGGAAGCCCGCACTGCAGCCCTTCAATGAAATGCATCCCTCCCGGCTCCCATCGTGAAGCCGTGATGTAGCCGTGGCATTGCCGCAGCAAATCCGCCAGCGCCGAGCCAGCGCATGGACCAAAGGTCTTCGCGCTCTTCCAGGTGATGTCCTTCGGCCAGCGACCAACGATCCATAACTCCACGCCGGGCAGTTCACCCGACGCGATCATCCGATCGAGCTCCGCGTATTCATCGAAGCCCTTCATGCGATTATCGGCCCAGTGGTGCGTCACGATGCGAAACGGCTCGGACCCATTCCACGTCTTCCCTCCAATCGGATGGAAGATGCTCGAGTCCGCGCCATTCAGGATGCAGGCGTGCGGTCGGGAGCGATCAAACCATTTCTCCGCATGATGGTCGCGCAGCCATTCCGAGATGAAGACGGTAAAATCCGCATGCGCATTGAAGCGCGCCATGAAGGCGTCCATCTCCGTGGTGCCTTTGCGAATGTCGTTGTCGTTGATCCGGTGAATGACTCGCGTGTTCGGATGCGCCCGCCGATAAGCCGCAATCTCATCGTGGCCAAATGTCATCTTCCCCGTCAGTCCATTGTGCTGAATGAAGATGCAATCCACCTCTCCACTAAGATCAAAACGCACCTCGTAACCGGAATATCCGAGGAACCGAGTGATCTGCAGCAGCCACTGGTTCCCCCCGCCCCACGGACCAAAAATCGGCGCAGTGCTCACGGCGATCCGCGCCACCGCAGGCACCGGCGGACGCACTCGCGCGAGGCGAGCGCGTCCAATCATTTGCGAAAGTAACTTCATCGAGAATTGTCAGTCTACATGCCGGCCTTGAGGCGCCCTGTGGCCAGCAGCCACGCGCGCCGAGCGGCTTCTTTCACACGCCAGGCTGCATACGCCGGGGCATTAAACTCCCCGCTCTGGTAATACCATGGCCAGGAAATGCCAAAGTCCGCCGGCGTTAAGCGACGCCCACCGCCCGCATTCACAATCGCGAGCGCTTCGGAAAACGTCTCGAGGAAGAGTCCCAGCATTTCCCAGGATTCTGCGCGTGGACGGAATCGCGAAAACGGCCGGCCATCGAGGAGGATGCGCTGCCAGCCCGCCTTGTAATGCACGATGTGCGTCTCCGGCGTGAGCGGACGGGAGTTCGTCTCGTTCAGTGTGGCACAAGGCACGACCCTTACGCGCGCGTTCCCGCCGGAACTCGCAATTTCATACCGAGACGCCCCATCGCGAAATGGCAGCATGCGGTAGAGCGACATCTGGTCGGTCCCGCCGTAGGGCTGTGTTTGATCATTCGCCTGCGCGAACAGCTCCGGTGTCTGTAAAATGTGGATCGTCTCATCGCGCCAGGCTTGGAAGAATGCCCTCGCCGCCTGTCCGCCACGCGCGAGGATCACCCCGGAATTCAGCGGCACGCGCTCCGGCTTCGCCGTGATCGTCACATCCCATTCGTCGTCCAAGAAGAAATCGTCGAGCTTCTGGCGAACCAGCGTGTCCGTGTCGCAAAATATCAGGCGCGATTCATTCGCGTGTTCCTCCGCGGCTCGCGCCCAGCACAGCACCTTTGAGGAAATTCGCTGAAGAGGGTCCGCGTCGAAGTCGTAGGCCGTCTGGATGAAGTCCGCCCGGGGCGCGACGCGCTGCAGCGCAGCCCTGAGTTCCCCGGGAACGTCCTGCCAGTAAACGGAGATCGCCGCATCCGGATGCGAGCGCGCGACCGAGTGCAAATGCGCGAGCAACAGCCCGGCATGGCGAGATCCATAATTGGCGACGACAAACCTCACGGCCTCAAAACCGCCCAACGCGCGCCTTCGGGATCCACGAGCTGCCAGATGAGCGAAGCCGCCCATGTAAGCAAACAGGTGCCCTGCAGATCGGGCTCATCGAGACCGCGCGACACCGGCACCCCATAGTAATTCGTTTGCGCCCGTCGGTGATAGAACGAGAAGCCGCCGCCCTCGTGCTCGTGGGATCGCAAAGCCTCGAATACGTTCAGGCAGTAATCCCGCACCTTCTGATCCGCGCCGCCGCGGCCGAGCGCTCGGTGCAAAACGTAAATGGCATCCACCAAATGGCACCCATCGCTTTTCGGCGGGGCCGTCAACGTTGTCGCCACGAGCTTCTCGGGGTAATGAATCGAAACGTCGAGCCAGTCCAAGGCCATGAGGACCTTCATCGCTCCGTTCACTAACTCCCCGTGCGCAGGCCGCGGCCCGCGGAAGTAAGCGCCAGTCTCGGGATCGGCCAATGCGTTGAAGAACTCCCGGCAGGCCTCGAGCAACGCGCGCGCATCGCTCCGGGAAAGAAACCGGGGTGCTTGCGTGACGACGAAGACTGCGAGTCCAGCACTCTGCCCGCCAGCGCCCCATGGCTTCGACCAATCGAGACGGCTCAACCAATCGCGAATCCCATCAGGGGTATGCGGGAATCCTCGAAACGTTCGTGCTGACTTTTGCCCAACTTCCGCAAGCGACGCGATCGCCTGCTTAGTTTCCGCCAGCAAAATGCTCCGCGGCTCCGGTCGCCACGGGCCTCTTCCAACGAGGCGCAGCAATGAAGCGACGAGGCCCGGCGATTTGTGCAGTTGCGCCATCTCCGGCGGATCTTCGAACGCGCCCTCTTCGTCCGGACGTTGGAAGTCTTGTATAAACTCCACCCACTGCTCTCCCTCCTCGCGATCCAGCGTTTCCCATCTCCTAAGCACGTGGACCGTTTTCATTGCGAAGCAGCTCCACGCCAACGCCATTTCCCGGCCGACCTCGGTGGCGCCGCGCGCGCAAGGCAGGTAGCGCCCAGGCTGTTTTCCCAACTTTAACCCTCGAAGCACCTGCGGGATTCGATCCTCACAGCGCGAAAACCAGCCAGCGTCGAGCGCGCTCATTTCAAAAAGGCTCCGGCATCAACCGTCACGTAATCGCCCCGCCGATACTTCTCCATCTTGTAGTCGGATGCCTGCGTTCGACCCAGCAAGCGACTGATGGCGGCTCTTGCGCGATTCGTCCAGCCTAGCGACTCCGTGACATTGCGGCGCGGGATGCTCGTGAGTTCTTGCGAACTCCGCGGCAGCCAGCAGGTGTGCAGGCAGCGGAGTTCCGCGTTTTCCCAAGCCACTTCCTTGTATAGATCGAAGCGCGATTCCACCGGGCCCCAGCCAGGATTGAATGCGTTGTTTTTGCCGTGCAACCGGTGCTTGGTCGCAGGGTCGAGCCGCTCCACCGCGGCGAAATTATAGAGTTTCGTCATGCTTCGGCACGGCGGCGCCATCCATCCGCTCGCCGTCTCCGCATCCACATTCAGCGCATCGCAATTCAGCACGTTTCCAAAAACGACCCACCAGCGGTCCCACTCGCCGGCCTGCAATCGCTGCCGCACCCGAGCGAGCCCGGCGGGATCATAGATCTCATCGCCATCCACGCCAAAAACCCACGTCTTTGAGTTTGCAAGCGGAACGAGCATTTCGTGCGACTCCCGAGGATCCCGGATACGATACACCTCAAACTTCGAAGAAGCCGCTGCGAGCTCCTCACAGATCTCAGAGGTGCCATCCTGCGATTGATGATCGGCAATCAAAATTCGGTCGCAAAAACCCAGGATGTTCATCGCGGCTCTCCGGAGAAACCGATCCTCGTTCCGCACTAACATGATTCCGACAATTTGCATTATTGCGACTGCCTCCTTCCTTCCGTAAGCGTCCCGCGTCCATGGATCCGGATTTCTTCATCGTCGGCGCGCCACGCAGCGGCACGACGGCTCTTTGTAATTACCTTCGAATGCATCCGGAGCTGTTTATTTCCTCCCCGAAGGAGCCGACTTACTTTGGCCGGGATCTTACTCCGAAGAAGTTTCCCACCCTCGAAAGTTATCGGGCGCTCTTTGTAAACACCGGAAAGGCCCGGCGCGCTGGAGATGGTTCTGTCGCCTATCTCGCTTCGGACTTCGCCGCGGATGAGATCCACGCCTTCAGCCCTGATGCTTCGATCATCATCATACTTCGGGACCCAGTGGAGATGATGCATTCGCTGCACCTCAAACATTACCTGATGGGCATCGAGCCGTGCCGCACGCTGGAAGAAGCGCTCGCCGCGGAACCGGGACGCCTCGCAACTGGCGCAGGTGTTCCTGCCGACACGTGCGCCAAGGTGATTTCCGTGCGAAGGCGGGCAACCTATGTCCCCCAAGTATTGCGATTCCTCGATAGGTTCGGGGCCGCACGGGTGAAGATGTTTCTTTTCGACGACTTCAAAGCCAATCCCACGCGCATCTTTCACGAGACCTGCCGGTTCCTCGGGGTGAAGGATGACTTTATGCCTTGCTGCGCGCCACACAACGTCGGTCGCCAGGTGAAGAGCAAACGCTGGCACGAGTTCCTCACTCGCTCGCCGCGCTGGGCTCAAACACTCGCGCGCGTTTGCATCCCCTTCCCTGCGATGCGCAGAAGTTTGCAAAGGCGGATGGCGAAATGCAACCAAGGCATCGGAAAACCCGACCCGATGTCCGACGAACTCCGCGCACGCCTCAAGCAAGACTTCGCTGCTGAGGTGAAGGAGCTGAGTCGCCTGACCGGCTGGGATCTGAGCCATTGGCAGAAGTAGCCCCGCTATCGACGCCCAGTGAGACCCCGCATGAGCCTCTGAAACTTGAGGCGTACTTGGTCAAATGCCGTCCACTCGAACCGAATTTCTTTCGGATCGTAACCCACGCTCAAAAGCGTTTCCCGCCCTCGATCATCCGGGGAGATTCCATGGATGAGATAGACCTCGTTCTTATCCTGCGGAGTCTTCTGGCGAAAGTTGTAGTGCACGATGTAGGGATCCATCGGCAGTTCGCTCTTTGGAAAGCTCTCGAGCGTGACACCAAGCAACTCCGTCCACGCCTTCTCGTCGTGGTGCCATTTGTCGTAAAGCAGTTGGAGGTATCGATCCCAGTCGCACGCGCGATCGTAAAAGGCGATGCCGCAACCCACCACCTTCTGCTCGCTTTTGTATGTCGGGATGTGAATAAACCGCGGACCGCGAGGAAGCTTCGCTTCGAGCGCGGCATCGATAGGCTTCCGCACGTAGATGTCGAAATCGCAGTAGAGGATTCTATCGAACCGGTCGGCCGCGCACTTCGCCCACCACCCTTTGCAGCACCACATTTTGTTCGCCGCGACAGGCGCAGGCAGGTTCGCATCGATCACCACTTCTCGGAAATGGTGGTGATACTTCTTCGTCCGGGCGCCGGCCTCTGCGTCGGTGTAAAGCACCGCATCCTTCCAGAAGTCGGCATTCTGCCGGCATGACCAGGTGAATTCGCCGAGCGCTTTGCAGAAATTTTCTCGCCGATAAAAGAGTCCACAGACGACTTGCATGAAAGAGTAACTACGTATTTGCCTGCCTCGCCGAGAGGCTCCACGTTCTCCACCACCACGGGCTCAGGATCAGGAAGGGATTTTCGGTCCGAGCTCGGCGCAAGAAATCGCGCGCCGCCGCTGGATCTGTTGCCGCCGCTGATTGCGCCAGCCCCAGCCAGCGGCGTCCCATTCCGCGACGCCTGCGAATGGCATTTTGCGCGCGTCGCGTCGGCTCCGCCTTATCCAGCAAGGGCCCGAACACTTTGGCCTTCTCTTCGTAGATCCGAGGCATGTGCTTCACCGTTTTCGAGTCTGGCTGCCGTTGCTGCTTCGCTAAGGCCGCATCGATCCGCGCGAACGGATGATGTTCTGAGACACGCCACCAAAACTCTGTATCCATGACCACGTGCAGATCCTCCCGCAAGGGCCCGACTTCATTGATCACACTCCGGCGGAAGAAGACGGCTGGCTGCAGCAGGTCGGTGCGCTTTTCCCACCAGACGAGCAAATCTTCCCGCTTCGTCCAACGAGCCGTCCGGACGCGCGGCGGTTTCCCGTCACAAAAATCTTCTTCGCAGTCTCCATAGGCGACCGTCACTTCCGCACGCTCGAATACGGCACGAACCTTTGCGAATGCGCCTGGTAAATACTGATCATCGGCGTTCAGCCAACAGACGATCTCGCCACGGGCCTGCTGGAAACCTTTGTTCAAGGCATTGGACTGGCCGCGGTCGCGCTCGCAATGCACGCGCAAATGGGGATAGCAAGCCAGCACCTGCGCTGTTTCGTCGGTTGAACAGTTGTCAAAGACCAGGTGCTCAAAGTCGCTGACGCCTTGCCCGAGCACGCTCTCGATGCAGCCACGAATCCACGCGCCCTGATTCCACGAAGGCGTTACGACGCTGAAATACGGATCTTTCACTGCACAAAGTAGGAGCGCACGCGGAGTTCAAGTTCGCGGGCGAACGCCGGCATCGCAAGGAGTCGCCGCGCCCGCTTAATGCTCGCCCCCGAGATCCCACGCTTGTCTGCTTCCGCGCATAGCCACTCCGCAGCCGGCAAACTCCGCTCAAACAGCGCGCGCTCGAGATTGCGTTCAATAATCTCCGCTTCCCCAACATTGGGTCGCCCGAGGCCGCGCTCGTCGCACCAGCGCAGAAAACTAAATTGCACCTCTGCCGCCTGGCGGCGCGCCCGGCTCCGATCACCCGACATGTTCGCCCCGTGCTCGCGTTTCTCGAGCACCGCTTGATTCACGAATCCGAACTCCGCGAGCATCCCGATGCGCATCCAAAGGTCACGGTCGGCCGCGGTATTAAACTCGGCGCGGAAACCGCCGGCCTGCTCGAATACTTCGCGGCGGATGATCGCCGCTCCGGGGGTGGCGATCGCAGACTTCCAGAAACTCGCCATCGTGCCCCTCGGAATTGGCCCTTCCGCAATCCCTTTTCCATGCACTCGGCGCTTCACGCTTCCTTCCCAGAAATACTCCGACTGCCCGTAGATGACGCCGAAATTCCCTTGCTGCGCGCGCACCGCCATTCGCTCAATCGCGTCTCGCTTAAGCAGATCATCCGCGTCGAGAAAGAGGAGCCACGCCGCGTTCACCTCACTCGCTGCGCGGTTGCGCGCCGCAGCGACACCGGCGTTCGCTTGGCGCAGGCACCATACCAGTTCGCCAAACTCTTCCGCAACGCTTGCCGTCCCGTCGGTGCTGCCATCGTCCACGACGATCACTTGCGATGCCGACTGAGTCTGAGACAGCGCGCTCTCAATCGCGGCGCCCACGTATTTCGCCGCATTGTATGCCGGAATGATGATTGCGACCGAGTCCATCAACTACACTCGAACGCAGGCACGGTCCCAGCGGCCCGTGCGCCGATTATGCCGAATCACCGGCGCCGACTCCTGCCACCATCCGCGTCGACGCATCGCGCTAATCATCGGGGATTGAAGTTTCCCGCCATGATCGGTCAGCGCCTTCTCCGCTTCCTTCATGTAATCCTTCCGGTCTCCGCCTGTCTTCTGGTCTCCATGAAATCGGAATCCGCCGAGGGGAGTTTCCACCGCATGCAACTCAGCGTGCTTGAAGAATCGCGCCCACAATTCGAAATCGCCTGCCAGCGGGTAAGCCTTGCCGACCTGGCCGCCGGCGCGTTCCCACAAACTGCGGCGCCAAAATGTGCTTTCCTGCTGAATGAAGCCGACCGAGTGGCGTCGCTTTGAAGGCAGATACTCTCCGCGCCAGAATCCTTCCTTTGAGTATCCTGGAACACTGAGGCAGCGAGCCGCGCGACCGTGGGCGTCCCATCGAATTTGCGTCGTGGTCGTCAACCACTCCACGTCCGTGTGCTGCTCAAATATTTCAGCAACGACGGAGAATGCCCACGGGCAGAATAAATCATCGCTGTTCAGCCAGGCCATGATCTCCCCGCTGGTCTTCGCAAAGCCACGCGTCACCGCGTCGTATTGCCCTGCGTCTCTCCCGCTTTCCCAGTGCGCCAGCCTCGAACCGTAACGCTGGATGACCTCCTGACTACCGTCCGTCGACCCGCCGTCCATCACCACATATTCCACCGATGGCGATCCCTGTTGCTCAAGAACCGATCGCATTGCCGCCTCGATAAACTTCGCCTGGTTGAACGATGGCGTGATGATGGCGAATTGCATGGCTCGACTCAACGAAGCTTCTCCCGGCCAACCGCCGCCCGACAAAGGTCCAACAGGCGTCGACCGTGTTCCTGGGCAAACGCGCGTTCCTTCTCCAATGCGGCTTCTTCCTGTGGTTGATTCGGACCCGGAGCCAACACCGGCCATTGCTCCACGAATAGTTTCGCCAATTCCGCTGGGTCATCGACCCCAAAGAATCCCAACGCGCCCGGTGCCTGCTCCCGATGCACGCCGATCGCAGAGCACATCACTGGACGGCCGAGTGCCAACGCATCCTGCACCACCGTGCTCCAACCTTCGAAACGCGAAGGCTGCACCACCACCGCGGCAGATCGCATGAGATCGATAAGGTCATCAAACGGAACCGCTCCAAGAACGTGCACGTTCGCGTGCAATCCGGCGTTTGCGATCGACTGCAGCAAATCGGACATCGGTCGATTTCCAGGGTCCCGATGATCCAGGGGGAGGCCCGTGCAGACCAAGCTGATCGAAACGCCCTGCTGTTTTGCGTGGCGCATCGCCTCAATCACGACCCCGTGATTCTTGTGCTTCCAAACTTGGTTGCACAGCAGCGCGAACTTCTCGGGAAGGTGGTATTTCTTTACCGCATCCCCGAGCGGCGGCGGAGGGTTGAATGCAAAGAGTGAAGGGAAAGGAATCGCCTCCGCGGGATTCTTGTAATCCGGCAAAGCTTGCCGGAAATGACCGAGCGCATCCCGGCTCGAGAGCAGCATCGCCGAAGCACTCCGCCCGAGGTTCCGGACCATCCCTTCGTGATGCGAGCGCTCCTTCTCGGCAAAAAACTCGGGCAGGTGCGTGGCTTGGAAATCCGGAATCCATCCGACGGTCGCAGTTCCCGGCACCGGATTTGGCAAATCAAGGAATGGCAACGCCACATCGACACAGTTCTTGAGCAAACTCTGGGAGATCGCCGTCTTTGGAGGGGTTCCCATCCAGCGTCGGAGAGTGTGCTCACCCGGCCAGGCCGTCGCCGCTTCGATCGGCCACAACGGCAATGAAAGCCCAGGAATTCCATCGCCCTTTCCAAGGACTCCGACTTCGTCGCCAGTGGTCGCGCACGCGCCTTTCAACGATAATCCCAACATGCGCGTGAACGACACGCTCGCGCTCCAGCGCGCCGTGGAATTGTCGATCAATGCGATTCGCATCCTGAATTAACGCGCGTCCGGAATGCCCAATTCCGCTCGGGCCCACGCCGCCGTTTGCGCGAGGCCGGCTTCGAGACTCATTCTTGGGGCGAACCCAAGCGCTGCGATGCGCTCGATATCGGATCGCCAGTTCAGCGGGTCACCAGTCCGCGATTTGCCGTCGAAGACTGCTGCCGTGTTCTTCCCAAGGAAAGACGCGAGCAGACCTGCCAATTCGGCAATGGTCGTCTCGCGACCGGTGGATAAATTGTAGGCCTCTCCGTTGCCCGGCGCTTCCCGTGTTACGACCGCCAAGCCTTCCGCAATGTCTGCTGCGTGGATAAAGTCCCGGCTCTCCTGGCCAGTTCCGCTGAGCGTCAGCGCGCCTTGCACTAAGATGCGCTCGCAAATGTCCCACACGACCTGCCGGCGCAGTCCGGGACCGTAGGCAGAAAAGATCCGGGTAACGACGGTTTGCAGCCCATACACGCGGGCAAACTCTTCGAGCAATAATTCCGCCTGCCGCTTGTGAAAGCCATACGGCGAAAGAGGCGCGATCGAGTCTGATTCGCGCACCGGCAAACGCTCCGGATTTCCGTAGACGGCGGCGCTCGAGAGCAGGACGAAGCGGCACCGTGGCGCATGTCGGCGCAAAGCCTCGAGCATTTCGAAAACGAGAACCGTGTTTGCCTGAAAGTCTGCCGTTGGATCCTTCAGGGACATCGGAACAGACGCCCGGCCCGCGCAGTGCACACAGGCGGTCGGTTGCTGCTCTTTCAGGAGTCCGGTCAGCCCAGAAGACGGCAGATCCATTTGCGCGTATTCGATGCCAGGACCTTTCAAGGCATTCTCAGGCGCTACGGTGTCCACGCCGATGACTTGCCAGCCCGCGCCTGAGAAGTGCCGGGCGATGTGGCGGCCGAGAAAGCCCGCGGCTCCGGTGAGCAAAAGGATCTTATCGTTCGCAGTACCGGTCATTGCGGCAGCTCCTTAATGAATCGGGCTGGATTTCCCGCCACCAAAGTGAATGGCGCCACATCTTTTGTGACCACCGCTCCAGCTCCAACCACTGCGCCTCGCCCCACCGTCACACCCTTGAGAATCGTAGCCTTCGCACCAATCCAAACATCGTCGTTGATGACGACCGGTCTGGACGCGATTTCCCGCGGGCCCACTTTCTTCTTGCCCCCGAGGATTCGATAAATGTCCTGTCGCCGCTTCTCCCAATGTAACGGGTGCCCATCGGTGTCATGGATGTCGACGCCGTGTGAGATCAAAACGTGGCTCCCAATCTCGACGCGCTCTTTCGACCAGATGCGCGATCCATGTCCAACGTAGGTCCATTCACCGAGTCGGATGTCGCCGCTCTCCCAAAACACCAGCAATTGTCCGCGCACGTGGGAGTGACCGCCAACCCGGATGCGCGAGGCGTCATTTCTCAAGTTCGCAATCTCCGCTTCCGGATGCAGAACCGCCGAAGGATCCAGCTCCGCCAAGACTCGCCTCGGATTGCCGAACCATCGTTGTAGGAGCGCCTTCATGATTTCCGCGCAACGAACGAATAGAGAATGCCCGGGTAATAATCGTGCTCCAAAGCGCGCCGAATCGGACTCTGGAACAATCTTGTCAGGACTGGTCCACCAAGGCGCCACGCCACATTCTCGAACTTGCGCCATCCGGAGCGGCGCATCCAAAGCGAGAAGCCCCGCTTTTTCACCGCGTGTTCATCAAGCGGAAAGTAGTTGATCGCGCTCTCATACGGATAAATCACCCGCGTCACTTCGAGTCCGGCCCCGCGAATTGCGCCAAGGTATTCATCCCGAAGGAATGCGTTCTCTCCGCCGTAGTGACGGTGCAACGGATGCGATTCCAAAAACTTTGGAAGATCGGATCGATCACGCAGCACGTGCTCCCGGGTCGCGATGAATACACCACCGGGGCGCATCACCCGCGCTGCCTCGCGGCAGAATTCATTCAAGTCTCGAGCGTGATGCAGGACCTGTCGGGCATAGACCACATCATACGAGTCACTCGCCAAGCCAAGCTCCTCGCCAAAACCGACCTTTACCGTGATCGGAACGCCGGGCAGCGCTGCCAGCTTGCTGATCGCGCCAGCACCTACCTGTTCACTCGGATCGGGCTCCACAGCCGTTACCGCACAACCCTTCCTCGCAAACGCATACGACGCAATGCCCGCTCCCGCGCCTAGATCCAGGACGGTGCGCGCGCCTTCCGGAACAAGCGCCCAGGTTTCAGCGAACTCCTCGCTCGCCGCAAACCGATCGGCCGCGGCAAGGGCGTCTCGATCGAAATAATTGGCACGCACGCCTTCCTCGTTCCCCGGCTGTTGCCGGTACCATTCAACTGCCGACTCCCAATTCACTGGGTCTAGTTCTTCCGAAGCTCGATGCAACAAACGGCGCGGCAATGCGCCGCGCCATCGCCGTCTTTGCCCGCGCCCGTATGCGGATTGAACGACTTGGCATCCGCGCAATCGTCCCATGATCCCGCGCGCCACCCCTCCTGCCGGTAACGAAAATAGTCGCTGTGCACGGTCCCGTTGCTTCTCAGCACCGCTTCCACGTCATCGATCATTCGCCGGTCGAATTGGCGGAAGAAGCCGTGATCTTCGAACGTCCCGCAGGGGAACGTCAGCAGAAGCACGCCTTTCGGCTGAAGCACGCGGACCAGTTCCCGGATGGCCGCCAGGTGATCGCCCTCACCCTTCTCCTTCTCGCCATACATGGCGTTGTCCATTCCGACGTGCTCGATCGTGGAATGACAGACGACCTCGTCGAACCACGCGTCTCGAAATGGCAGTCTGCGAAGATCGCCAAACACGTAGCTTATCTTCTCGGCAGCAAAACAGTGTCGTTCCGGCTCGAGGGTAAAGATCGTGAGTTCGCGCTCCATCACCAACGGATGCCGGGCGATTTCCGGAAAGTTGAAGGTGGATCCTGCATCGAGAAGCCGCCTCCCTCTGCAGGCCCCAAGTTTAGCAAAAATCCAGGGATACTCGACGATCCGCTCGTCCAATCCTGGGCCCCAAGCCCCTGGAACCACACCATCCGAAAATCCTTTAATCAGCTCCGCATTTCCGAGCGCTGCGGCGATCTCACGCCACTTGAACTCATCGTACCCCGGCGACCAGGGAACACGCCCATTTTTTACATAGTCTGCAATCCGGCGCTCACGCTTCCCAGGCACAGCAGAGCCCTTCCCAAGTATTCGTCGAAGTGTATTTAGCATTGTCGCGGCGCGGGGCCGTGATGGCGAATCAATCAAGCCCCCAGAGCCGCTTCCCGCAGCAGCGCTTCTGCGCACGCGAACTGGTGGGGGTAATCGATGTCGAGGGATCGTTCGGGCGGCATCAGAAAGCCACGCATGGGAGGCACATAGAATGTGCCTTCCTCCACGAAGCGTTTGGAACTTCCGAAGTAGATCGCGCCATTGGGATGGAACGAGGGAGGTAAGGATTGGCTTTGTGTGGAGCGCGCGTAGGTCTCTGGATTGCGCAGATGCAGGCCCCCGGTCGCGTCGAGTTCTGCGGCGAACTCCGGCGGAAAATCATAACGGCTGACGCTGATCACAAATTCATCGGGCGCCTGCCTCCAAAGATTATAAGCGCCCTTGATGTCGGCCGGCGCCCGGAGCGGAGACGTCGGTGGGAGCATGCAAACCGCATCAAAGCTCGGTCCGCCATCTTCTGCATCGCGCTTTAGGTACTCCAAAAGGACTTCCACATTGCGCGCTGAATCCGAACCGAGCGAGGACGGGCGGACATCGATCTCCGCGCCGGAAGCCCTAGCGATATCCAGGATTTCGGTGTCGTCGGACGACACGACGATTCGAGAAAAAATGCCGGTTTGGGCCGCGGCATCAATCGTCCAGGCGAGAAGCGGTTTGCCCGCCAGGGATGCAGCGTTCTTGCGAGGAACGCGCTTGGAGCCTCCGCGAGCCGGAATGAATGCGAGAACTCTAGTGGCCATGAGGATTAAATCGCAGAATAGCTATGTTTGAAATCGGGTGCCATGGGTTGCTTGCGCCTGCCGGATTGGCCCGTCGCTACGCTGGAGTTGCAAAGTGGTTGTGGCCGGCGGCGATCGACTCCCGATTGAGAATCAGTTCCAGGGCGGCGCGAGCGCGACCTTCGGCGGTTTCGATATAGCCTCCGCTGATCGCATCCGGATTCACGCGTTTCGAGTCCCGGATCTGTGTCAAAAGCGAATCCGCATCAGGCGCGTAGTGGAACATGCCTGTGTGCATCTCCGAACGATGTGCCTGCTCCCCATCGCGGGTGAGCAGAGAGGTCGGAACGCCGAGCGCCGCCGCTTCGACTCCGACACTCGAGGAGCACGTCACGTGATGATGAGAATTAGCAAGTAAGGCAAACAGCGGCGCCTTCGTGGCAAACTCCAGTTCGAAGTTCTTCGCGCCAGATGATTCAAGGTGCGCGCGCAGCGACTCGACGTTTGCCGAAAGCAAGGGATGCAAACGCAAAAGCCATTTCCACGTTGCCGGAGCTTCACGCATGGCCTGCACCACGTGCGGAGGAACCGGCTCAGCGAGCGTTTGCAGGGTGAAGAGGATCACGCGCTCCTGCTGCCGCAAATCGTCAAGGAATCGCGCAAGGTCCTGCGGAAGCGGAAATGGCGCGCCTTCCCGCCATTTCGCCAACCAGCGATGGCCTCCCACGATCGGCTTCAGCACAGAGAAGTCATCGGTCCTCGCATTTTCGACCTGCTTCCTGGTCGCCTCGCCCCAAGCCCAGAAATAGTCCGGCATGGTCGCGTATCCCTCCGGCGGAATTCGCGTCCAATGCGTGAAGAATGCATTCCATTCACCGCAGCGGCCATGCTGGTGCTCCACTGTTCGGATACCCAAGCTGCGCGCCGCTGAAATCAGCGCGGCTTCGGTGGTCACGAAGAAGCCACCGAGAATTACAGCCTTCGGCTGAAGGATCTCCAACCATTCGCGAAACCACTGGCGCCTCCACCAGAAGGACCCGGCAAGTTTTCCGACATGGAATCCACTGCTCAGATCAAGGCCTGCAATTTCTTTGGCCGCCCGCATTAGGCCGTCCATGCCGACGACCGGCGGAGCTTGGAAGCCGTCCGCCCGCAAGGGTGGCGTGAGGAAGATGGTCGGCGTCCAACGCGGTCGAGTCCGCAGCCCTTCGCGAGACCTCGTCTCCACTTTCACGCAGCGATATTTGCTCTGCTCGAACTCTATCAAGGCAGCGAGATGACGGTTAAAGAATCGCCCGCCGAACTGATCCTGATAGGAGTGATGCCGCGACCAAAACAGGAAGTCCGGTCGCGCCTCGCGAACGAGCGCTTGCCGTTCGCCGGCTGCGCGAACTCGTCTGGCAAACCGGATCCCGGTCCGAACGGCACGCGTGACTACCGAAGAGCCGAATCGCGGCCCATTCCAGGCCTCCTCCTCAACTTGCTTGTGGGCAAACCCGAGATTGCTCGCCGCCGCTGGGGCATCGCCGCGCTGGACCGGGAGCACATGCCGCTCCGCCAATTTGCTCCAGAGCATGGGCCGGATCAAAGGCCACATCTGCAGTTCGCCCGAACGAATCTCGTTCACCTCACCCTGCTGCTCGATTTCCACGAGCATCTGTAACAGTTCCGATTGCCTCACTTTCAGACCAATTCTTACGGCAGCTGCGCCTCCAACTCACGCGCCTGCTGTTCGAGACGGGTAAACTTTTCGTACTCGGACGTGGGCGCCCCGGCGTCGTCCACGAGATGATCTTGAACAAGGATCGCGATGGAGAGCCACGCAATCCGGCGCATCATCTTTGCGAGTCCATGATACGGCGCCCCGTAGCTCTTCGCGATTGTCGAAAGCCGTTCGGAGAGAACCTCCGGCGACGGTGAATCAAACAGGCAGAAGCGCTGGACGAGGTGCGCGATATCCCATTCCGGCGGCGCGTACGTATGGACCGCTTCTTCCAAGTCGACGAGCACGGGAGAACCATCGGCGAGAAAAACCACGTTTCCGCGGTGAATCTGCGCATGGAGGGTTTGAGCACCCTCATCCTCATCGAAGCGTGGATTGAACTCCGCGAGCATGGTCGTAAGCCAATCCCGCCGCGATTTCGCCCATTCCGGATCCTTGGCAAATGCACCCCAATCCTCACGCCGCAGGAGTTCACCCATGTGTGACAATGTCTCTGCCAGGCGAGCAAAGCGCGCCGCGGATAGTTGCCGGACTTCTTCCGCTCGCGGAAAATGGACCAAAGCCTGGTGACACTTCCCGAGCGCGGCCGCGATCTGCGAAAGATCTTCGAGAGAGCCGTCGAAGTGGCGCGCGGACAGCAAGCGCCTGACGTCGAATCGCAACGCGTACCCGTCGGCCTCGAATGTCTCTCCCGCGACTTCGAGCGCGTTCACAGGAACACCCGAGTCGCGAAGGAAGCGCGAAAGCGCTTGTTCGAGTTTCGGCTCGGCCCACCGCCCGCTGATTCGCACGAACCATTCGCCGGTCGGAGTGCTGACGCCGTATCGGCCGATGGAACCGTTCGGCGGGGCCATCGCGCGGATCTCTGCGCCCGCGGCGCTCTGCCCCGGCATGACTTCGGAAAGACGCTGCAAAATACGCTCCTTCAGCTCAGCGCGAACCGGGTGATTGAACTCGATTCGTCCCGGCGCGTCGCCTCCCGGCCACGCAAACTCCGCCGTGCGGGCAAATTTAGGCGGGTTGGTTGAAACGGACATCCGACCAATGAATCGGTTGATTGGGCTCAAAGGCGCGGCCAGCCGCCTGGCCCACAACAAAATCCCAAGCCGCCACGGGAATCCCAAGTGGAGGCCACGCGAAACCGACATTCTCCAGCGTCAGAGCCTCGCCCGCCTGGATGGGCCGCAACGCGACGAGCCCTTTGCGGACCGAAAGATCCCGCGGCTCTTTGACGCTCGGCTCCTTCGCTGACCCAAGTGCCTCCCAGGAAGCGCGCAGCTTCGCCACCACGGACTTCAGATCCGCCAGGCGCGTCGCCGACACGACCTCCTGCTCGACGCGGTCGGGATCCTCGACTGCGCCTTTCTCGATGAAGTCTACTCCGCAGCCAACCGCAGCATACAGGATCTCATCCCCGCGATAATGGCAGGACAGTCCAATCGGCACATCGAACATCCGCTTATAGGTTTCGATCACCCGGAGGTTGTGCGCGGAAGCCGGCGCGGGGCTCGGTCCTGGGTGATGATTCACGATCAGTGAATGGTTCCCTTCCGCTCGCGCGACTTCGAGCGCGCGGCTGATCTCATGGGCGTAAACCACGCCCGCGTCGAAGATCAGCGGCAGTCCCGTCTTCGCTGCGTGGCGGATCAGCGGGTAGTGATCGATGTTATGCCGCGCAATCTTGATCCCCGCGCCGCCTTCCTTCACCAGGAAGTCGATTCCCTCGAAATCGTAAATGGACGCGATAAATGGCAGCCCGAGGTCGCGGCACTTTGCAAATAGTTGCGCGTATTGCGCCAGCGGCACCGTCTTGCGCTCGATCAAGCGGCGGTAATCTTCGAGCATCACTCCGCCCGCGTGCGCAAACTTGCAGTTCAGGCCCGTGTCCCGCAGGCACACATCCGCATTGTGCAGGATTTCGGTTTTGAAAACCGGCACGCCAGCCGCGGCGACTTGCTGAAGATAATCCCCGGCGAGCCCGATATCGCGATTGAAGAACGTTCCGATCTCGGCGCACAGCACGGTCGGCGCTCCCGCTCCGATTGGCACCGTTCCAAGGAAGACCTGTTTCATAATTCGAACTGTCTCGCGTAGCCGAGGGGGTTGCGCGGTCCCCCGCGTTTCCATACAAGCCCCTCATGCCTGACCAAGAGAGCGAACATCCCGACGAGCGCGCATTCCTTTTTGACGACCCCGAGTTGGGCATCAAAAAGACCGACGTCGCCGAGAAGCATTGGGAGCGTTGGAAGAACCGTTACCGGAAGTGCATCGCCCTCGCCGCCAAGCAGGGAGGCCGATGGCTGGATGTCGCCGCCGGCAGCGGTTACGGAGCGGAATTGATTTCGGAAGTCGCTGACGAAGTCGTCGGTGTTGAGCTCGACTCGACCACCGTTCGCTACGCCCGGAAGTATCACTCCCGCCCGAAGATCACGTTTCTCAATCAGAACATCCTCGATCTCCAACTCCCCGCCGACCAGCTGTTCGACGTCATCACCAGCATCGAGACGATCGAGCACGTTGCCGATCCCGAACCCTTCTTCGCCAAAGCGCGCGCGCTCCTGAAACCCGACGGCGTGTTCGTTGTCACCACCCCCGAATCGCAATACGGCGGAGGACCAAATCCTCTGAATCAATGGCACGTGCACGAGTTCACCCGCGATCAGTTGGTCACGATGCTGAAGCGCCACTGGCGGGACGTTCAACTCGAGACAGACACTGCGATTTTTTCGACCGGCGTCGAAACCGTTCAGCTCTACGCGACCTGCCGCTGTTAGAGTTTCGATCACTTCAGCTTGGTGGATTCCTGCACCGCGCCTGCGGTTCGCAGGATATCGGAGATTGCGTTGCAGACGCGATCGACATCCGCATCGCGGATGTCATTTGCCGTGGGCAGCGAGAGTCCGCGCGCAGACACGTTGGTCGTCACGGGGAATGCCGCGGCATCCTTGTGCAGATACGGCGGCTGCACGTGCAGCGGATAAACCCCCGCGCGCGTTTCGACACCGTAGCCCGCGAGGCGAGCGGAGAGTCCGTCGCGATCGATGTGCGCTTCCTCGGGGTTGATGAGGATTGAGTAGAGCCAGTGGATATTCCGCGCCCACGAAGCGCGCGGTGGCAGCACGATCCCTGGCAACTTGCCCAGTTGTGAATCGTAGCGGGCGACGATCTCATCGCGGCGCGAGAGGAAGTGCTCCAGCCGCTCCATCTGCGCGAGACCGATTGCGGCCTGCAGGTTCGTCATCCGGTAATTGAAGCCGGGGACGAGATGCCAATAGCGGCGCGATTTCTCCATCCCGTGATCCCGCAGGATGGTCATCTTCCGCATGAGTTCCTGATCACGCGCGATCACCATTCCACCTTCACCAGTGGTGATCACCTTGTTCGCGAAAAAGCTGAAACAGCCTACGTCGCCGACGGTCCCGGTGAGATGCCCACGATAACGCGCGCCTAAAGCTTCGGCGGAATCCTCGACCACATAAAGACCGTGCTTCCGAGCGACGGCCATAATCGGATCCATGTCGCACGGATGCCCATACAAGTGTACCGGCATGACAGCCTTGGTGCGTGAGGTGATCTTTCGCTCGAAGTCCGCCGGATCGAGCGTCCACGTCTCCGGCAGCACGTCGGCGAGAACCGGCGTGGCCCCGCAGTGAATGACCACGTTTGCCGAAGCGGCGAACGTGAGGTCAGGCACGATCACTTCATCGCCCGGACCAATTCCCAGCGCGACCAGCGCAAGGTGCAACGCGACCGTGCCGTTGGCGACAGTCAGCGCGCTCGGCAGACCGTGAAACTTCGCAAAGGCCTCTTCGAATTGCCGCACGTATTGCCCCTGCGACGAAATCCAGCCCGACGCGATGCAGTCGCTCACATACTTGAGCTCATTGCCGCCGAGCGAAGGCTCCATCACCGGCACGCGCCACAGTTCCGCCCAGCTGATAAGATCCACCGGACGCCCGCGCGAGTCCACGATCGGCAAATGCCTCACGCGCTCATTCAGCAGCTGCAAATTGTCCTGCCGCGACGCCGCCGCCTGGCCGACGGAAAACTGCCGGTTCATGTGCCCAGTGACGGGCGCCTCCAGCGACAACCCCGAGAGCAACGCGCGTCGCGCGTCGCCATCCGTCATCAGTCCACTCATCACTCCCTCGTCGTCGACAAGGAAAACAACGCCCTGGATGCCGCGGTTGAGTCGCTCAAACACGTCCCGCAACGTCGCCGTGCAGGGAAGGATGTTTTCAGAAATGTCGCGCGGAGTGGTCATGCGAGGATGCTGCGGAGCGTGTCGATTTGCGCGGCGCGCTGGTCGGCAGCAAGGCCATAGGTTTCGATCACCATCGGAAGGTCGCGGAAGTCGCGCAAGGCCGGCGCGAACCAGGCGCCTTCATCGAAGCTGTGGTTGGAATCCACAACGCCATCGTTGTCACTGAGATGAAGCGCAGCGAGCGGCTCCCGGCATTTCGCAAAGAAGCCTTCCGGCGCAAAACCCAGCGTTTGCCCGGAAACTTTCGCGTGCCCAGTATCAAGCAGAAGCCCCAGTCGCGGATTGCGATGCTTGGCGAAAAAGTCGCGGCACTCGTCCGGGTGGGTCAGTAGCAAACTGTCCCCGCGCCCCGCATTCACATGCGTCGCGCTAACCACGTTGTTCTCGAGCAAGAGCGTCACGCCAAGCGTTTCCGCCATTCCGAGAAGCTCGCGCACACTCTCCTCGAAAGCGGCATCCGCTTCCGCTCGTGGAATCAAACAAGCATCCGGAATCTGCGCCTGCTGACCCGGCCGGCCCAACAAGTCCGGCGTCAGGTTCATCGCGAATCCCGCGTGCACACTGTAAAAAGGCGCCCCGAGTTTCGCGGTGAGTTCCAGCCCATGCCGGCACAGCGCGTGACTCGCTTTTCGAATCGCCGGATCCGTCGCCGCGAGATTCAACACAAACGACTGCACCGGCGGCGGAAAGTAATTATGCACCAGCAACGGCGCGCCCGCAGACTTCGCCGCCAACACCTCGTCGGACAACGTCGGTCGAAACCGAAAATTCGCCGTGAACTCGAGCCCCACTCCCAGCCGCGCGCACTCCGCCGCCATCTCGGGGATGGACGAATTCGCAAACGCGCCAGTGGATAAATAGATCACGAGACTACGAGGAACGGAGCATCGACCAATCGAGCTGCGCGTCCGCGGAAATATCCTGCGCGGCGATGCGCCCGATCACTTCGCCGATGCGTTGAGGACTGATCCCCGAGGCCGGCCGCTTACAAGTCAGCATCGCTTCCGTGATCGCCTCGCCCGCCCGGATCGCCTGCCGGGCCACCAGGCTGCGCCGCATATTCTTCGAATTCGCCGCCTCCGCCGCGCTCGGGACTTTCTTGCCCGTGCCCATCGCCACTTCCGCAAGGCGAACCCGTCGCGCGAGCTCCGCAAACTCCCCCGGATCCGCCGCGCTCGTGTGGTCGGGGCCGGGCAATGTCTTATCGAGGGTGAAATGCTTCTCGATGATCGTCGCCCCCAACCCGACCGCCGCGACGCAGCTCACATCGTTCTGCGTGTGATCGCTGTAGCCGACCGGACATCCAAACTCCTCCCGCATCGTCACGATCGCCCGCAGGTTCGCATCCTCCACCGCCGACGGGTAATTCGTTGTGCACTGCAGCAAGGTAAAGTCCGCGCATTTCGCGCCGCGCAACGCCTCCACCGCCAGCGCGACATCTTCGAGTTGCGCCATCCCCGTGGATACGATCAGCCGGCAGCCCGACTTCGCGCAGTAGCGCAGAAAGTGCGGTTCAAAGAGATGAATGCTCGCGAGCTTCAGCGTCTTCGCGCCGAGCCGAACGAGCAAATCCACGTCCTCCTCATTGTAAGGCGTGGAGATAAACTCGATTCCTTCCTCGCGGCAGAGCCGAATGATCTCCTCATGCGCGTCCGCCGGCAGCTCCAGCTTGCGCAACATCTCGATCTGCGACTCGCCAGGATCCGTATTCTTCAGCTGGTAATCCGCCTTCGGCGCCGCCGCGAGCGCCACCCGCTCCGCTTTGAACGTCTGAAACTTCACCGCATCCGCGCCCACGCGTTTCGCCTCGCGAACGAGCTCCCGCGCCCGCTCGATCGAGCCGTTGTGATTCACCCCCGCCTCGGCGATGAGGAAAATGCTCACTTCAGTCGTGCCTCCATCATGGTGTGACCCGTCCGCTCACACTGGCCGATCTCGACGAATCCATTCGCCGCATACAGCGCCTTTGCCCGCGGATTGTCGGGAGAAACTTTCAGCATGACCGCCTCGCAACCATTCTCGCGGCACCAGCGCAGACTCTCCTCGAGCGCGAGTCGCCCCAGTCCGCGACCAGCAAACTCCTCCCCCACAAACACCCCAAACGCCGGCCGCGCATACCCTTCATCAAAACCGCGCAGCATGAAAAATCCCGCCAGCCGTCCATCCGATCGCAGCGCCCAATACCGATCCCGCCGCGCCGCTTCGAGCTTCGTCCGAATCGTCGCCGTATCGAAGCCAAACGGATGAAAATGCGCGAGGTACTCCAGCCGCTGCCCCTGCAACAGCGCCGCAAGCTCCGCCGCATCCTCGATTCGCAATGGCGCGCTCGCGATCGCATTCATGCCCGCTCCACCCGCCATTGCGCCGGCACCAGGCACACCCCCGTGTTCGGCGGCGGCACGCGTCCCGTGCCATAGAAGTTCCCCGCGTCCACGTTCAAATCGAAAGCGTTCTTCATCGTGTCCAGCGGCTCGCCGAGACGGCCATCGCTCTGCACGAGATACTCGATGCGATACACCGCCGACGGCAGCGGCAGCTGCGGGATGCGGCAGACAAAGACCCCCTTCTCCGGCAATTCCCCATACTCCGTCCCCGCGATGTAGTTCGATTGCATGAACACCGGCGCCCCCAGCGGCGTGGTAAAGTGCAGCCGCGTCGTGAGGTTCGGAAAGTGCCGCTCCCCGCGATTCTGAAAGTGCAGCCACAGCTCGATATCCTGCCCGCTCTGCGCCGCGCCCAGTGGCTGACCCTGCCCATCGCGCAGCTCCACTCGCGTGAGGCGGATATCCCCCGACCCGCCACGATCCTTCCGCTCCTCCAGCGACGCGCTCATCCCGCCATACAGGTTCGCGTAAAAAGCCAGCGCCTCCGTCTGCTTCCCGTCAAAGCACATCTTCCCATGATCCAGCACGATCCCCCGGTTGCACAGCGCCTCCACCGCCGCCGCATTGTGACTCACGAAAAGCACCGTCCGCCCCGCGCCCGCGATATCCCCGATCTTGCCGAGACACTTCTTTTGAAATGACGCATCCCCCACCGCCAGCACCTCGTCGATCACCAGGATCTCCGGGTCCAGGTAAGCCGCCACCGCAAACGCCAGCCGCACCCGCATCCCGCTCGAGTAGCGCTTCAGCGGCGTGTCGATGAACTGCTCCACCCCCGCAAACTCCACGATCTCGTCGAACTTCTTCCCCACCTCCTTCTGGCTCATCCCCAGGATCGCCCCATTCAGGTACACGTTCTCCCGCCCCGTCAGCTCCGGGTGAAATCCCGTCCCCACCTCCAGCAGCGACGCCACCCTCCCGCGCAGCTTGATCGCCCCGCTCGTCGGCGAAGTGATCGACGAAAGAATCTTCAGCAGCGTCGATTTCCCCGCCCCATTGTGCCCGATCACCGCCACCACCTCCCCATCGCGGATGTCGAAAGAAACATCCCGCAGCGCCCAGAAGAACTCCTTCTCCTCCTCCTCCGCGGTCTTCGCCGACTTCCCCCCAAAGCGCCGCTTCAGGTCCGATAGAAAACTTTTCCCCCCGAGTTCCCCCAGCCGATAGCGCTTCGAGAGCTGCTCTACGCGAATAACCACACTCATACCGTATCCATCACCGTCTGTTCCGTGCGGCTAAACATCAGCAGCCCGACAAAGAAAAAGAGCGCGCAAATCCCAAAGCTCGTCGCGAACTGCGCTTTTGTCACAATGCCCTCGCCGAAAAACGCGAACCGAAACCCCTCGATCACCGGCACCATCGGGTTCAGCGCCATGATCGCCCGGTAAGTCTCGTCCTTGATCTTCGAAAGCGGGAACACCACCGAGCTCGCATACATCCACAGCTGCACCATGAAGCCCACCGCCAGCTGCAGATCCTTAAAGCGCGTCGTCAGCGACGCCACGATCAAGCCCACCCCCACCCCCAGCAGCGAAATCTGCAGGATGAAAACCGGCAGCAGCACCACCCGCCAATTCGGATCCAGGTGGATCGGGTGCTCCGGATCCGGGAAGTGCTTCATCTTGATCCAGTAAACCGCAAACCCGATCAGGAAGACGACGAACTGCACCGCAAACCCCGCCAGGTTCGTCAGCAGCTGCGCAATCGGCACCGCCAGGCGCGGAAAATACACCTTCCCGAAAATGTGCGCATTCCGGGTAAACGTGATCGCCGTCCGGTTCACATTCTCGCTGAACAGCCCAAACGTCACGATGCCCGCCATGTAGAAAAGGAAATGCGGCACCTTGTCCGTGCCCATTCCGCCCACCCGGCCGAAGAGAAAGCTAAAGACCACCGTCGCCAGCAGCGGCTGCAGGATGAACCACGACGGCCCAAACAGCGTCTGCTTGTACTGCGCCGTCAGGTTCCGCTTCGCCATCAGCCAGATCAGATCCTTGTACTGACCCAGCTCCCGGATCGGGATGGAAAAAAGCCGGCGCTGCGGGACGATTACCTTGTCCCAGCGCTCCCCAGAGTCCGTCGATTCACTCATCCTCTAAGCCTGAAGTCGTTGATGAAAAACCACGGAACGCGCGGAGATCCCAGCGCGGCGAAGCCGCAAGCAAGGGAGCATGGGCCTCCGGCCCGTAAGTGGGGTCATCGCAAAATGTGGAGACAAAGTTGCCGGGAATTAGCCTCTGTACTGCGCCAGCATTAATGAACGCGCCTCATTCTGACGCACTCCAGCAATGACCCGACTCGTGCTTGGGAGGTCTCCCGTTACGGGCCAGACTGCTCGATTTCACAAAAGTCGACTCACCATTGGTTGAATGTGATCCCATTCCCCAGAACGACCGCACCGGCTTGCCCCTCTCCGTGTTCTCCGCGCGCTCCGTGGTTCCATCATTCGTGTTTTTAGCTCCAGCCCCCCAAAACCAGCCGGGCAGGCTACCGCCATCGGTCGTTCGCGGCGCAGATTTTTTGCGAGACCTTCCAATCTGGAATTTCAGTTGCTGAATGCCGCGCGGGTGCTCCCTCACAACCTGTGCGGAGCAAACGACGCCATGCGGCGGAAAAGAGACTATGCAGGCAAAGCCAGCGGATGGGCAAGCACGGGAA
>CBHXZU010000001.1:0-41561 GCA_966125105.1 uncultured Prosthecobacter sp. | reverse complement strand
CTGCGCATCGCACAGGGTGATCTGCGCATCGCACAGGGTGATCTGCGCATCGCACGGGGTGATCTGCGCATCGCACAGGGTGATTTGCGCATCACGCAGGGTGATCTGCGCATCACGCAGGGTGATCTGCGCATCGCGCAGGGTGATCTGCGCATTATCCAGGCCGGTTTGTGCGCTATGGAGAGCGGTTTGAGGTGCGGGCAGGGTGCGAGCGTGGTTGCGGAGCGGGAACGATTTTCGGCCTGAGGGCCTCAGGGGGAGAGAAATTACTTTCGGCAGATGCTGCAGCCCTGAAATGGTGAAGATCGCGCCCGCCTTCCCCCAATCCCTATCTCTCCAACTCTTCCAATTCCTTCTTCAACATCCCCTTGAGCCGGTGCTTTACGAGGTAAACTTGTGCGATATTCACGCCAAGCGACTTTGCCGTCTTGGCGGCGCTCCACCCCTTTAGACCGGTGAAGTCGAAGATCTGGTAGTGTTTGGCACTGACTTTTCTTTTCAAACGCGCCAAGGCCATCTCGAGCGCATTGCGTTGCCACTCTTCGTCCCACACTTGCTCGAAAGCCGCTTCGCCGTCGCCAGGGAGTCGATCCATGGTCGCGGTATCCCGCGTGTCATCGATTGAGCGCTCCGAACGGTTTTTTGCGCGCCGGCGAAATTGGTCTGTGATCCGCCAGCGCGCCATGTGCAGCAGCCAGGATTTGAATGGCCCTTGCTTGGGGTCGTATTTCGTCACGTTCTTCGCCACGGCGATGCAAGTTTCCTGCACCACTTCCTGGGCTTCGTCGTCGCGCAAACCCGCGCGGCAGGCGACGTGGTAGATGAGTTGCCAGTAGGTCTCGAAGAATTCCTGCCATCGGCGCTGATCGTCCCAGTCGTGCAACCGGGCGATCAAACTTTGCCGAGTCGCAAGGAGGGGATCGGATTTGACGGCTTCAGGCATCGCACCAGACGTTAACCAGGCAAACGCCAGCGCGTCGAGCTACGGTGTTGCCGGGTAAAACTCGAGCCGCCCGCTTTGGATCGGGCCGGCCAGCGGATTCCCCAGGAAAAAGCCCACGCCCTTGCCGATCTTGTTTTGCAAAATGACGCCTTTGACCTGCGTGGCTTTTGGTTTCAGCGGGAAGATGAAGCTGCCGTTCACAATGCCGGTCTTCGCGGCAATGGAGATCTTCAATTTGTCCGTCGCGGTCGGCAGCCCCGTGATCGTCGTCGCATTGTTCGGCGCGAGCTTCAGCACCTTCGCGATGGTCGCCGGCAGATTGCCGTCCACCAAGGTGAGCGGACCCGAGTTGTCCGGCGCAGTATCGTAACCGGGAAGCACGCGCGTGCCCGTCGGCGGCGGAGTGTATTCCACGCCGATGAACGAGCTGCCCTCGATGGTGAAACCATCCGGGAAGGTTTTGTCCTTCGGCGCCGCTTCCTTTACCCAATTCAGCGAAGCGGACAGATCGCTGCCCGCGGGCACGGTGTCGTGGGTCACTTGTCCGCTGGCGTAGCCGGTCCCTTTGTAGAGCGAGACGTAGAGCGGCCAACGGTTTTGCCCATTGAGCACGGTCGTCTGTGTTGCAGGGGTGCCGTCACCGAGGAAGCCCGTCCATTTCACCACGCCATCGCGGGAAACATTCACGGTGCCCACACCGTTGCCGTGCGGCTTCGATGGGTCGGCAGGGAACGTCGGCGGAATGTAAAACGTGTAGGCGCGAGCGAGCTGCGCATCGGCGGGGTGGTTCTTGTCGTAACCAGCGCGATGGGCGAGCACGCTTGAAGGTTGCGCGTCGCCGTCGATCACGCCCGTGATGCTGAGCGTTCCCGTGGGATTCAGGTCGAGCGAGAGGCGAACCGAAAGCGGCACTTTCTTCGTCCGCTTCACCGTGCCTTCGTATAAACCAGCGCCGCTGAACTCACCTTTCAACGGGAATGCGACTCCGCCGTACCAGAGTTTGCCGGTGAATACTCCGGTGCCGGAGATGACGATATCGATCATTCCGGAAATCGCGGGAAGGCTCGTCGGCCCGTTCACTAGTCCGGTGTATCTGCCCACCACGGCTGCGGAGAAAGGGTTGTCGACAAAGGTTGCATTCACCGTCGTGCCGGGGTCGGTGTTTGGCATGATGAAGGTCAGCACCTTGTTGCTGCCCGTCAGATCGCCGCTCCAACCTGCGAAGATCTTGCCCGTCGCGGGCTTCGCTTTGAGCGTGTAGGTCTGGCCCGCTTCAATTGGCGGTTTCGGCGCGGATACCGTCCCGACGGTGGCCTCGGGCAAAACGTTCACGGTCAAAGTCCGTTCCTGCACCAAGGTGAACGGGCGCGAAACGACGGCGGAGAAGTTGCCGTCACCATCCTTCGCCCGGACTTCGAGGAGATTCGGCCCCGGCCGGCTCTGCGCCAGCACGTCCGCCGTCCAAGTCGTGGCGTTCGGCATCGTCGCCACGAACCAATCCCCGCCATTCACGCGGAACTGCACCGAGTCCACCGCGAGGTTATCGCGGGTCAGGCCCGCCGCAGTGAGCGTCGGGACGGATGCAGGGAAACGTTGTTTAGGCTTCGGCGACGTGACCGTGACCGAGGGTTTCTTCAAGTCTGGGGGCGGTTCATCATTGATCAGCCGCGCCTGGACCTCTTTTTTAAAGTCCTGCTGGTAGTCCGCTGTCGGGGCAATCACCACAGCGACGGTTCGGACCGGGTTATAGACCTCGTTATCCTTCGGCTGCAGCTTTAGGATCGCCTGCCCCTGACCGCCGGGAATTGTGACGGAATCCGGCAGGGCTACGTAGTCGAGTCCTGGCTGCGCCGATCCGGCGATGAGCAAGCTCACCGTCAACGGCTCCGTCGACGAATTATTGCGCGATACGATGATGTCCGCGGTTTGGCTCCCATTCTCAGGCAGCGAGGTCTTATCCATCGCAATGCCCACCTTTTGGATCTCGTCATCCTTGATCGTGGCGGTTGCTTCGCTGGGATCGCCCAATTCGTAGTCACCCGTCGGACCCGGGTCCGTCAGCCTGACGGTCACCGTCTCCGGTCCTTCGAAAAGCGGATCGTCTTTGGGAGTCAGGGTGATGAACGCCGTGTCGAGACCCGCGGGGATGGTCACGGTCCCAGAGAGCCCCGTGTAATCCGCGGTTGGAGTAGCGATTCCGGGTCCGTTTGGCGCAACGGTGTATGGCACGATCAACGGCGTGACATCGGCAAACAACCGGCTGACTGCGAATGTCGCCCTATTCGCGGGCGGAGCCTGGGGTCCATCCGGCGTTTCGGCAGCTTCCGCGTCGGTCGCGCGAATGGTGACAAAGTTTCCGTCGCTCGGCTCAATGATCAGCGAGCACAGCGTGCCACCGCCCAATGTGGCGCCCACCGGGTTGGTCAGAGCAATGTAAACACTTTCGGGCCCCTCCGGCGTCGCGTCGTCCGCGATGGCAACCGGAACGATCTTTTGCGTTTCACCGGGCGCGAAGAAAACCGTCCCGTTCGTGAGTGTGAAATCGACGCCCTGAGTCGCCGTTCCGCCGACGATTGCATAGCTCACCTGGACCGTTCCGGTCGTCGGGCCCAACCGCTCAATCACCAGGTCCGCCGAGCCGTCGATCTCGTCCACGTTTATCGACTTTTGCGCGAAGCGGACGCGCTGCTGGTTCGCTGGCGTGCCGTAAACGCGCACCTGCAGGGAATCCAGGGTTCCCGTGGAGCCCGACCGGCCATCCCGCGCCGTGACGGTCCACTGTCCGCTGCTGTTTTCCCCCCAGTGATGAGTGGTCATGAAGACCCATCCGTTGCCTGGCGACCCGATATCATTGTCGTCATCGCCAGTGTAAGAGACGTCCGGCCGCGGACGAATCGGATTCAGAATGCTTCGTGTGCCCGCCGGCGAAGTGATCGCAATTTCGAGGTCACTGCGATTCGGGTGAGTGGCGGCGATCACGACTTCCACGTGCTCCACGCGGAGATTTGCGCTGTTGGAGAAATCGAAAGTTCGCGAAACGGTCGTGGAGCTATTGTCCGGAATCCCGGCAGGCAGTGACGTCGCCGCGCGGGAGAGGCTCGTCTCAGCACCAAGGTTTTGCCATTGCAGAGATCGAGCGACTGCCGCCGCTGCATTCACCATTCCCGCGCCATAGGCGTGCGCAAAATCGAAGCCGGCACCATTTTGGACCCAATCGGGATTGGAAGCGTCGATTTTCACCGCCGTCGTCGCCAGGATCTCCATCACGTCGCGATAACCGAGGTTGGAGTTCGCCGATAACATCAGCGCCACGATGCCCGACGTGAGCGGCGTCGCCGAAGACGTGCCGCCAAATGAGTTCGTGTAATCCTTGTCAGAGGGCTGACCTCCCGGATCGAGCGAGCTGTTGTATCCGGAACTGCCCACGTTATCCGTGGTGAAAATGCCGAGCGAACCGCCGTTGGACGGAGCGGAAATCAGGACCGATGCGCCTCGATTGCTGTAATAAGAGTGATCGCCGTAGTTCGTGTTCGCCGCGACGCCGATGACGAAGCGCGAGCTGGAGAACGGCTGATAGTTCGAATCCTGGAAAGTGAAGATCGGATTCCCGATGAGGTCGAACCCGTTGAAAAAGTCGTCGTTATTGGCCGCGGCAAACAAGGTCACCTGGCCGAGTCCGCCGCGTTTCGTGGTCGCATCCAGCATCGCCTGCTTCTCCAGGGGATCGATCTCCACCATGCCAACGCTGCCATAACCCCAGCTGTTATTGCTCACGCTGGACGTAAAACCCGCCGGCTCCCAGTTGAGCGCATCGTACGTCGTCTGCGCGTCGAAGAATCCACCGATCAGGCGGACTCCGAGCAACTGGGCGTCCGGCGCGGCGCCGGTTACGCCAATCCCATTGTGTCCCTTCGCGGCGATCACGCCGGAAACCGAGGTGCCATGCGCATCATCGCTGGCTTTTGGCCCCGGATTGTTGCCGCCACTGCGGAAATCAATGTGCGCATTCGAACTCACTGGTGGCGTGTTCGGCGAAAGATCCGGGTGCGTCGTCTGCAAGCTGTCGTCGACCACCACGACCGTGACGCCCTGGCCGCGGACGGGTTGAGAATCCGCCCGCAGCAAATCCCACGCGGGATATAGGTTCGCGTCGGCCCCCACCAGGCCGCCCGACTGGCCGCGATTGCGCAGGTGCCATTGGTCCGGAAGATATGGATCGTTTGGCACGAACATCTTCTCTGCATACTTGCGGAGCAGCGGTCGCGCATTGAGGCCCTTTGCCTTCAATCCGTCGCTGGCGGAAAGCGATTGCCAGCCGTCGGAAAAGGTCAGCAGCGCATGCCCAGGCAGCTTGGACACCTCCGCTTTGAGAGCTCCGGATTCCGCGCCGAGCTGGTCGGCTGTTTTGCCTTCCGGCAGGGCAACGAGAACGCGTTGCCCGACATACCGCCGGTTCCCAATCGTGCGCGGGAGGCCATCGCGGTAAAGCACCGGGTGGGTCTTGTACTGAGGCGCATTGATTTGGACGGCCTCCTGCTGCGCCGCGGCCTTCCTGCGATCCACGCGCTGCGCGAGCTTCGTGAGGGCTTCGGCCCCGCGAGTCTCGATCACGGATGCGCCGGGAATTGCGGCCTGGACGTCGTCTTTCAGCCGCTCTCCATTCTCGGTATCGCCTTCGATCAAAACTTCGTCTTCGACGAGCGTGAAGTTACGAAGAGCGCCGCCCTCTTCGATTTTGAGGATTTCCTGGGCGGATGCGGTGATGCTGCCAAAAAGGATGGTCGTCGCGGCAGCGGCGAAGAAGCGGATTGCGTCAGTAGTTCGCATGGCGTGGTCGCTTAAGCGTGAGGTTGGGGGTTGCGTTGTGGTGAGGAGCTGAAGCCGTTGAAGGCACGGTGAGCCTAATTCAACCAAAGTAAAGCTGCAGGTTACCGTGTTTTCGCAGGCCTGCAGTCTTGACGGTCGCGCCTGCGCTCCTAGTGTGCGCGGCTCTTTTTGAAGAATACGCCGTCAAGTCTCTAATTTATGTCTACGCTCGATTTCGCCTCACTCAACCGCGCCGCCAATGAAGCCCGCGGACTCGCCATGGATGCCGTGCACGCCTGCTCGAGCGGACACCTGGGACTGCCGCTCGGCTGCGCGGAAATCGGCGCGGTACTTTTCGGCCACGCCCTTCAACATAACCCGGCGGATCCAAAGTGGCTCAACCGCGACCGTTTCGTCCTGAGCGCCGGCCATGGCTCGATGTTCATCTACAGCTGGCTGCACCTCAGCGGCTACGCCAGCGTGCCACACGATCAGGTGAAGAAGTTCCGCGTGCTCGGCTCGCACACGCCGGGACATCCGGAGTTTCACGAAACCCTCGGCGTCGAAGCGACCACCGGCCCGCTCGGCCAGGGCATCAGCAATGCGGTTGGCTACGCGGTCTCGCAGAAGATGGCGGCGGCGAAGTTCAACACGGAAGCCCACACGATTTTCGACAACCACATCATCTGCCTCGCCGGCGACGGCTGCATGCAGGAAGGCGTGGCCATGGAGGCCGTGGCCTTCGCGGGACACTTCAAGCTCGATAACCTCGTCCTCATTTACGACAGCAACGACGTGACGCTCGACGCGATGGCCGTGGCCACGCAGAGCGAAGACGCCGGCAAGCGCTTCGAGGCGATCGGCTGGGGCGTGCAGACGATTGACGGCCATGACATGGCGGCGTTCCTGGGCGCACTGGACAAAGCGAAGGCTGCGACCGGCAAGCCGCAGCTCATCATCGCAAAGACGGTGATCGGCAAGGGCATCCCGGAAGTCGCCGGCACCGCCAAGGCCCACGGCGAAGGCGGCGCGAAGTTCGTCGATGCCGCACGCAAGGCGCTCGGTCTCCCCGAAGGAGAGCACTTCTTCGTGAGCCAGGAGACCCGCGCGTTCTTCACCGAACACGCCAAGCAGCTCGCCGCGAAGCATGACGCGTGGAAGAAGAACTTCGCCGATTGGGAAAAAGGAAATCCCGGCCTCGCGAAGGAACTCGCCGGCGATTTGAAGAGCGAAATTCCGGCCGATCTGCTCGGCAAGATCCCCGCTTTCCCGGCCGACGCGAAGATCGCCACCCGCAAGGCGGGCAGCGATGTTCTCCAGCCGATCGCCGACGCCGTGCCCGCGCTCGTTTCGGGCAGCGCCGACCTCCACGGCTCGACGCTCAACTACATCAATTCGTCGAAGGACTTCACACCCGCAAATTGGACGGGCCGCAACATTCGCTTCGGCATCCGTGAGCACGGCATGGCCGGGATCATGAACGGCATTGCTTACGACGGGATCTTCCGCGCGAGCGGCGCAACGTTCCTTGTGTTCGCCGATTACTGCCGCGCCAGCATCCGCCTCGCGGCGCTCAGCGGCCTCGGCACGATCTACATCTTCACCCACGACAGCGTGGGCGTTGGTGAAGACGGCCCGACCCACCAACCGGTGGAGACGGTCAGCGGTCTGCGCCTTATCCCGAACCTCGACGTGATTCGCCCGGCGGATCCCGAAGAGACGGCCGGCGCCTTTGCCGCCGCGCTCCAACGGACCAACGGCCCGACGCTCCTCGCGCTGACCCGCCAGGTTGTGCCGATGTTGAACGAAGCCTCGGTGCAGGCGCGCCGCGAAGGCGTCGCCAAGGGTGCTTACGTGCTCGTGAAAGAAACCGGCGCGCTCAAGACCATCCTTCTCGCCTCGGGCAGCGAAGTGCAACACGCCGTGGCCGCCGCCAAGACTCTCGGCGAAGGCGTCCGTGTGGTGAGCGTCCCGAGCTTCTACCGTTTTGACCAGCAGCCGCAGGCTTACAAGGACGAGGTGCTTCCGCCAAACGTTCGCCAGCGCGTCGCCATCGAAGCCGGCGTCACGGGGCTTTGGTACAAGTATGTCGGCCTTGACGGCAAAGTGATCGGCATCGATCGCTTTGGCCTCAGCGCCCCTGGCGGGAAAGTCATGGAAGTGCTCGGCATCACCGCGCAAGCCGTGGTGGACGCTGCGAAGTCGCTCGCCTAAGCGGACAGCGAACATTCTCAAAACGCGCAGCCCTCGCGACGACCTCGCGAGGGCTGTTTCGTTTCCGCCGGATTGCCAGAAGCCCCATTTACAGGGCAATGAAAGAACCGCGCCGAGGGCGGCAACCGCGGCGGACCACTACAAGGAACGAGTTCACGAGCGATCCCTCCCTCCGACTTGGGAGATACCGCTTCTTGCGATTTCTGTGCGCGTCGCGCGGTTCTCCTCTTTTACGCCGCGGACTTAGGAGAGGTAAAAGCCTCCGCAAACGCGCGAACCTATTGCAGAATTGCGGATATCCCCTTTCTCACGGTTAGTTAAGGTCCCCGGAGGTTTGCGATCGAAATGGCTACGCAGTGTTCCTTTTTGCCCGATTTTCCATGTTTGAGATGGCCTTAATCTAGCCGGCAAACTCGAGCGTTCTCACCCTTGCGAGCGCAAGTCAAAGGATCGGTGCCCGCTTCGTGGTTCGGTTACCAAGGGGTTACCCTTGGCGCATACGCCCCAGCATTTCGGCGCAACCGTTTGCACATGAACGGCTTCCCGCGCAACATACAATTCACAAAAAAACCGAAAGACGTTCGAACCATGCGCGCTAGCGAATTGATAATAAATGTTTCTCTGGCACGCGATGGCGCATCACATGCTCCTTATCGCATGCATGCACTCCAAGCTAGCAGCAGGCCGCTATCGGGGATCTCGCGGTTTCACTTTCGCGGAACTCACCATCGCCATGGGAGTTCTCCTGCTCTTCGCCGCAGTCACGCTCGCGGCGTTGACCCAGTTCAATCGTTTTGCGGCGGCTTCACGCCTGCGAATCCATGCGCTTGCGCTCGCTCAACAGCAAATTGACGAGGTACTCACCACCCAATGGCGGGTCGGCGCGGCGAGGCCGCCTGTGTTGGTCGTTGGTTCCCGGACCGAGGCGGACGTGGTGATCAACGCGGACGAATTGAATCAGCAGGCAGGCCTCGGCAGCATTTTCACGCCGCTCTCGGCACCTGTGAAGGGCAAGCGCACCATCGAGGTGCAAGACGTTAGCAGCCGCACCCTGCGCGCGACGGTGCGCGTCAGTTTCGTTTACGCAAACCGCACCTACGAGGTCGCCATGACCACCGTTCGAGCCACCGACACAATCTAGGCCGTCCGCGGCCTGCTCCTTGTCACTATGAAACCCCGTCAACCGTCCGCGTTCACTCTTGTCGAGATGCTGATGACTCTCGGCTGCGTGGGAGTTCTTTCCCTCGGCCTGCTCCTTTTCACGAGCACCTCCTCGCGCTTCGTCGCCCGCAACCTCGCCACGAACCACTCGCACGAAGCCACCCGGATCTCCTCTCAAACGCTCCTTACGGAACTCAACGACTCCGCATCGAGTTTCCGCCTGATCAACTTCAACGGCACGACCTACTCGGACGTCGATTCCACCGGCTCGACCGAAGTCGACAAGCTAAACGGCCAATACATTGGGACGCGGGCCAATGGCGTGCGCTTCCGCCGACTCGCGGGCGGTCCTTTCCCGATGAAATCGAATACCAGCCCCGCATCGTTGACGCTCACGTTCGATTTCACCAACGGCAGCCAGGTTTTCCTCCCGAAAGTCGGTGACAAACTCGTCCTGCCATTGATCAACCGCGAGTTCGACGTCACGGCGGTGAGCGGCGCCTTCATGCCCTTGGGCGCGGTCACCTTGGGAAGCGAAGTCGGATTCACGCTGAACGTCGACAGCCCGAATCTCATCACCGGCTATTTCTACCGCCGCGCGGCGTTCGTGGTTGCCAACCAGGAACTGCGTTTTCACGAAGAGTTCCAGGGCAGCACGCAAGGAGACTTCCGGGTGGTCCGGAGCGGCGTGACCTCACCGCATCCTTTCAGCCTTCTCTTTCCGTCGCCATCAAGCCTCAGCTCGGACGGCCTGAATCTCCGCGTCTCCATGGAGATCACCGACCTTGGCTACAGCGCCCGTCGCTTCGGCAACGGCACGACCACTCTCTACTCCATCTACCCTCCGCGCACCCAGCCCACCGCGCTGAGCTCCACCAATTAATCCCATGAAAAAGAACACCTCGGGCAGCTCATTGGCGGCGGTGATGATCACCGTCTCCGTCTTCTCCGCGTTACTGGGTGTGATCGTCACCGTCACCCGCACGCAAACTGGCAACAGCAGCCGCACGGCCACGCGCTCGCAGGCGATCGCCTACGGCGACGGCATCATGGAATCTCTCTTCGACCAGTGGCGAAACGCCATGATCACTGCCACCGATCAAACCGATCGCCTGCTCGGGCGTTCCACCGCGCAACTGCAGACGATGCTCATGCCGCCGAACGAATCGTCCTACCCGCCGCCGAGCGGAATCTCCCTCGTGAGCTGGAGCGTCACGGCTGCCACGCCCATGCTCGCGCCGACGACCAAAGCCGATGGTCGTCCAACACCAGAGCAAGGCGCAACCTCCCGCCTGCGCATGCGGCTTTACTACAATGCCCGCGTGGAAGTCGCCTTCACCGGGCCAAGCGGCACGGACAACGTGGTGATCGAGCGCCCCTTTATCCGCGGCGGCCGAAACCTTTTCGACAACTTCTACTTCGGAACGGTCCAGGAAACAGAAATGCATCCCGGCGCGCCGATGTATGTCGACGGCCCCGTTTACGCGGGAGGCAATCTCTATACGGCGCACGACTACCTCACTTACCTGTCGAACGTTTCATTCCTCGGCGAACACTTCATCAACTACCGGAAGGAAGATTCCCGGTATGGAAATACTGATCCCACGATCGATAACGCCCCGTCCTACCTGACCAACAACTGGGACCAGGACTCACCGCCCCGCAAGGGCCATGAGCAAAAGCTCTTCGACACGAAGACTGAAGACCTCGACAAGAAGTTCCTGGATGACCCGATCGCGAACGACGTCGATTCCGACGTAAACAAAAATAACGACGGTTACCATGAGCTGATTGAGACGAAATCGACGGGCAGCGATCCCCTGCAGCTCGATCCCTCTACCAGCGAGCGGCTTTCCGAGAACGCGGATTACCGGATCACGGTGAACGCCTCCAACACCGTCACAATTTACCGCGGCAACGATACCGCTCCCCTGCCCACCTCTGATCCGCAATACGTCGCCATCAAAAACTCCCTCGTGCTCAACACGGCCCTCAAGGACGCGCGGGAAGGCGACAACACCAGGGTGGTCGCGCTGGACGTGGGCGCATTGAAAACCGTCGACAACGTCGGCGGCGGCGACGGGCTGTTGCTTTACATCCAGGACACAAGCGTGGGCACCTCGGTGAACACGGTGGTGAAGAACTCCGCGACTGGCGCAACGACCAACGTGACCTCCGCCCGCTCACGCGGTGTAAAGCTCTTCAATGGCGGCAAGCTGCCCGCCGGAGGATTGACGATTGCCACGCCGAACACGCTCTACATCCAGGGCGACTACAACTCCGGCAAATCGGGATCCACACAGCCGCAGTCAAATACCGCGACTTCGTACACGCCGCCGGTGAACAAACCGAGCCCCCAGGCTACCGGTTACGAGCGCGTGCCCGCCGCAGTCGCGGCTGACGCGGTGAACATCCTCTCGAATGCATGGAATGATGCAAACTCCCTCACCGGCATCGGCACCCGAGTCGCATCAAACTCCACGGTCAATACCGCGATCATCGCCGGCAGCGTTCCGTCCATCGGCGGCGCTTATTCCGGCGGCGTGGAAAACTTCGTCCGCTTCCACGAAAACTGGGGCGGAAAATACTTCACGATCTATGGAACGCTCGCGCTGCTCTACAACAGCCAACAGGCGAAGGGCAAATGGGGCGACGCTGACTACTCCCCGCCGAATCGCCGCTGGTATTACGACACGAAGTTCCAGGATGCCAACCCGCCCGGATTTCAAATAGCGCGAGTCTACGAACGCGGACGCTGGACCCGCCGCTAGTCCTTCCATGCGGCCCCTTTTACTAGCGCTTTTTCCGTCAGTCTGCTTCGCGCTGGATCTCCGGCCCGAGCCAGGCTACCGAGAAATGGAAGGTTTCAAGCTTCCAGTCGTTCGGTTTGAGGACCCCGCGGGCAAGGTGCGCTGGGCGCCGCCGGCAGGTTGGACGATGCAGTACGAGAAGAAAATCCTCACGTTGCACCCGCCCAATGCGCAATCGATCTTTGAGCTTCGACTCATCCCTCGCGCGGCAGGCGATCGCGATGTCCTCGTAAACCTGGATACGCTGCAAAAATACTGCTCCCAGTTCCTCTCCACGACCGCGAAAGATCTCCAATTCAAGTCGACGACGGAGGGCCCCTTCACGATCGGCCCCACGCCGGCGCGGGAATACGTGTTCGAATTTTCGCAGGGCGGATTGGGCTACAAGTCCTCGGTCTCAATGCTCGATCTTTCCGACCGGGAGAGACTCGTCCTGGTCGTCACCGCGCAATTGCGCGATTTCGACGAAATCCGGGACACCGCGATCCAGAGCATGTTCTCGTGGCAGATTGAGTGATTTGCCCGCGCCGCGCTCCGCTTCCGGGTCGACCTTTCAGTTGTGACGTTTGGCGCGCAAAAGAACTGAATCGCCCGAGCGTAAAAAGCCGCAAGGAGGAGCGCCTTTCCATGCGCTCTGCCGCGACAGCGGCCAATAATCGCGGTCCGATTACCGGGTTGAATTGCGTGGAGTTCAACGCGTGGGGAAATTACGGCGTTGCAGGCGTCGACTGCAGCTGTTGGACGTTCCTACTCTCGCCGGGGTGGCGACACAAAGGTGCCGCTTCGCGGCAGGGCGCCTGGAAAGGCGCCCATCCTTGCGGTTGTTGCGCATTCAACCATCTCTGACTGCTCGTCGATGTGGCCGTCTACTTCGTCGAATCGAAGCTCGCCGTGCCTTCGCCGGCATCCGCTTTCTTGCTCTTCGGTGCGATGACCCTGACGGTTCCCTGCACGGCGTGCTCGAAGTCGCGGGCCACAAACGAGACGCGGTAAACGCGACCGTCGCCATGCGGAGAACGCTCGGAGCGCAACAGCACGGACTTCCCATCCGGACTGATGATCGCGTCGACCGCCACGTCTCCACCGTCGTCGCCGGAAACGCGCTCGTCTTGGGTGACTCCGGTGATCCGCACCGTCGCATTGGAGTCCGTCACTCCGAGGATGGAAACCGACAACATGCGATGATCCGGCGGCCACAATGAATCCAGGCTGGGCCGCGCGGTTTCCACGATCGGCGCGTCGTTCGTGTTCACCACGGATACGGTCACTTCATCGCTGGAGCTTCCGGTCACGCCATCCGAGACAGTCAAACGGAACTTCAGGGTCGCTCCTGCGGCGTTCACCAAAGGAGCGGAGAAATACGGCTGCGCAGTGTTCGCTTCGCTCAGTGTCACTGCAGGGCCGGCTGTCTGCTCCCACGCATAAGAAAGCGTGCCGCCATCAGGGTCACTGCTCCCAGTGCCGTTCAGCGTCACGAGCGAACCTTCGCCGACTTGCGCCGGCGCGCTCGCGACGGCGATCGGTGCCTCCGGCGCGTTCGCCACCAGGACGGTCACATCACTGCTCGAGCTGAGGCCATTTGGATCCGTCACAGTAAGACGGAAGGTGAGGCTCATCTGCGGGCTCGCCGTTCCGCCGGATGGCAAGGTTGGCGCGGTGAAGGAAAGCGTGTTTCCCGCCACCGCCGGCTGCGGCTCTGGCAGGATCTGCTGCCATTGATAGGAAAGCTGCCCCTGCTCCTCCGCGTCAGGATCAAGCCCCTGCCCCACGAGTTGCACCGCGGTCGCCTCGGTCACGATCAGGTTCGCCGGCGCAATGGCCACGGGCGCGTGGTTGACGTTCGCGATTTGAATGGAGACGTCGTCCGTGCTTTGAGCGCCGTACGCATCCCTTGCGGTCAGCCGCAGAACGACTGTGTCCCCGGCGCGCGTCACCGAAGGCGCGACGAAGCTCGTGCTCGAGGCAAACGCATCGCTCAGGGCCACGACAGGCCCGCTGACTTGCGTCCATGAATACTCCAGCGCATTTCCGTCGGGGTCCGTGCCCGTGCCAGTCACGAGAACCGTGCTTCCCTCGTCCACGGTTCCATCCAAGCCGGCATCCGCCACCGGCGCGCGGTTTGCGTAGGTGACGTTGATCGCGACCTCGCAGGTTGCGACGCCTCCGTAGCCGTCATCCACCGTCAGCTTGAAGCGCAACAATGCGCCCGCACTTCCCACATCCGGCGTAGTGAACGTCGGACGCTGCGCGGCCGGATCACTGAGCGCCACGGGAAAACCGGTATCGATTTGTTCCCAAAGATACGCGAGCGCATCGCCGTCGGGGTCCGCGCTTCCTGAGCCGTCCAGCGTCACCACGGTGTTCTCAGGAACGGTTACTGCCGGGCCGGCGTCGGCGACCGGCTCATGATTCACATTGCTGATGCGCACATTGACCGTGCTGGTGCTCGTAAGCTCACCGTCGCTTACCGCGAGTTGGAAGGTGAGCGTCGTTCCTTCGGGGCTCCCGCCAAGATCGAGGACCGGAGCGACAAACTTGGCAGACGGAGTGTTCGCGTCCTCGATCGTGACCGTCGGCGTGCCCGCGATTTGCGTCCACGCGTACGTCAAAGCGTTGCCATCTGGATCCGCGCTCAGCGTGCCATCAAGCGTGACCTGTTCCAATTCATTCACGCTTTGCGCCGGTCCGGATTGCGCGACTGGCGGCGCATTCGTGTTCACGATTTTCACCGTCACGTCTGATTCCGCGCTGTTCGCGAGTCCATCGTTCACGACGAGAGAGAAGACGAGATCCACTGCGCCCGTCTCGAAACTGACCGCCGGCGCCACGAAGGAAGGCTCCGGTGTATCGGCATCCTGTAACTCGACAGGGGGACCCGCCTTTTGTCTCCAGCTCAACGTCAAGGCGTCGCCGTCCGCATCCGTGCCTGAACCGTGCAGTTTCACGATGCCGCGTTCCGGAGCAGTCTGCGCATCGCCAGCGTTCGCCACGGGAGGGAAGTTCACATTCCCAATTGTTACCGTGACGGAATCGGTGACCGGATCGGAGATGCCGTTCGAGACCGTCACCTGGAACGTGAGCACTGTCCCGGACGCCGGCACTTGCGGGGCGGTGAACGTCGGAGTCGCCGACGTTGCGCTCGAAAGTGTCACCGGCACGCCCGAAGTCTGCAGCCACGAATACGTCAGCGGCGACGGCGGTGTGTTTCCGTCGTAGCTGTCCGCAGCCGAAAGGGTGACCGTTGCCCCCTCCAAAGCGGTTTGATCGGGTCCGGCGTTCGCCACGGGTGACGCGCCGATGCCCAGCAGCGGCGTCACGTTCTGCGCGCGATGTAATCCCGTGGGACGGTTGTAGAGATACAAACGGTCCGTGGACGCATCATAATGAGCATTCTCCACGTACCACCCGGTCGGACCGCTGAACGCATGGGTTACCGCCGTCACCTGGCCGGTCGATACATCGATCATCCGCTGCACGTTCGGAGAGAGGTGGCTTCCACCGATGAACAGCTTGCCCCGGGCGATAAATGCGAATCCCTCCGCGGACGGAATCGAAAGCGCCCGCGAAGAAGCAATGGTCAGGTCCGGATTCAGTTTCACCAATTGCCACCCAGTCTGATCCGAGCGCTGGCCAAGCACGTAAAGCTGGCCATTGTCGTTCAGCACATTCACTGCGGTAAACCCGCCCCAACTGAATGTGTGCGTGCTGTTCACGCCGCCCATTGCCGGGACAGTTGAAAGGATCTGCTCCGTTGCTCCGGTGCCGAGATTCCAACGCCGCAGCTCGGTGAATTGCGATGCGGGCTCCCCGTACCAACCGCCCGAGGTGCTGCGGCCGAAGAGCTTTCCGCCCTGCACGCCAAAATAGATGCCGTAACCGCGCGGACTGAGCGTCACGCTCTGCGCAATCGTTCCCGCTTCGTAGGCCGCCGCATTGTTATAAACGCGAATGACCGCATCGGTATCGAACGACGTGCGTTCATAAAACTTCCCGGTTGAAGGATCGACCGCGCCTCCAGAGTACGTATTGGCGGTTCGAAGGGAAGTCAGCGGAATCGTGGCTGCGTGAACGGCGGAACTGGCGAGAGCCGCCGCAGCGACGAACGGCGCGAGGAGAAAGTGCCGTCCCGCAAGGGCGCGGGCTGGCACACGGTTTTTGAACAACGTAGCGGCAAGTGGGTGACGCATGGTCATTGCTGAACGGCCGCGAGTTTTGCCCGCGGCCCGGTTTGTGGATGGTTTTTGTTCGACCGCAGGCTCCCGACGAATCAGTGCAGCCGACGGACTTGTTTTGGTTGAGTCGAGTCACAAGCGCGGGGCTGCGCGCCACGCCTTATTTAAGCACAAGGCGTTCCATGATTTGCGCATGCTAACGGGAAATTTCGAAAAGCCCTCGAGCGTTATTTCCAGAGAAGGACGGCGTTTTCCCCGACCGTCATGAAGGCGGTGTCATGAAAAGGTCACAAGCGGCGACGAGCAGTTTGCCAACCGGAAATTAAACAATGATCCTCCGCATTCATCGCCAGAGTTCATCGAGAGACGGTGGCTGTTCACACGCGTCTGCCAGGCGCATTCGCATGATGGACCCGCAACTTGGCGGCACCGCTTTGTCACCGGCAAATACCCGTCGGCTCTGCTGGCATCGCGACCGCCTGGAGCCCTTTACTCCGCGACGCGAGACTTGCCGGTGATCGCAAGACAGGCTTCTGCCCAGCTTCCCAACCCCATACAGGTCGAGGCATGACCTTCACCATTGCTGACGCTGAGGACGCCCATTCGATCGCTCGCTGCTTCCCTGTGATGGTGCAACTTCGCCCCCACTTGGACGCCGTCACATTTGTGGAGCGAGTGCAGCATCAGAGGAGGGAAGGTTACCGCCTGGCTTACCTCGAATGCGAAGGAACCGTCCGCGCCGTTGGCGGCTACCGTTACATGAACTCCCTTTCCTCGGGCCGGTTTTGTTACGTGGACGACTTGGTGACTGATGCTGAGTGTCGCTCAAGCGGATTCGGCCGGGCGCTCTTCGATTGGCTGGTGGAGCGGGCCCGCGCGGCCGGATGCGTGCAATTCCAACTCGACTCCGGCGTCCAACGCTTCGACGCCCATCGCTTCTACCTCGCCCGACGAATGAGCATTACCTGCCATCATTTCGGGCTGCCGATATAGAAGATCGGTGGTCTAATTCGCGGAGAGGACGAATGAACCCGTGGATTCGCCGCCGCTGATCAATCCAACCGTGCCATTTCCCAGAGAGAAGATGACGCCCGACAGGCGCCGAAGTTCCTGGCTCGAATTGACGTAACTTCCCGAGACCATTCCGGTCCCCCTGTTCACGCGCATTTGCAGGCGATTGAGGTTGGGCGGCGAGAATACCACCGCGTCCCGTTGCGACCACGAGAGCATCTCGTTGAATGACCATTCGCCATCCGGGTTCACCGTGATCATTCCAGTCGCGATCGGGCCATTGTTGGAAATCGCCGGCCTGAGGGCCGAGGGCGCATATGTGGCGAATAGCGCTTCGACTGTGCCATTGATGGGTGCTGGCCCGGAGGCACCGTCGGCGAGAGTTCTCATCCATTTGAGCGATGCATCCCACCGGTGCATTCCTGCGGCTGCATATCCTTTGCTGAATAGTCCGTGAAGTCGACCTCGTCCTATCCCATACGGTGCGCAATCGAACGGCATTGAGCCGTCCGACCTCATGCGACTGGATGCAGAAAAAGGATGATTATCGGGCAGTCGGCCGCGTGAAATGAATGCCCCGCTCGAAGAAAGAGACCCTACTAGAAAGCCAATGCCTTTCGGCAGTGAAATGTCACCTTCGGTCCGGATCTGCCCCGTGACTTTCATCGCCTTCGTCTCTGGAGGCAGACCGAAACGCGCAGCAGACTTGATTTCGAAAACAGTATCGGAGGACGAACGAATGGAGCCCGAGAGGCGCGCCGCGGAGTTGGGCGCAGCTTGCAAGTGCAATGAAACCGTCACGGTTTCTCCATTCTCCAACGCGAACGACTGCTGATACGTTTCACCTTCAAATGCGCCATTCAGCTTGAGCAGTCGCTTTCCATATTGAATGCGTCCCGTAAACCAGCCTGCCTTTGAAAGAGTGAGGCTTACCGTCCCCACCTGCGTTGTTCCATCGAACACCTCCGTGGCGTAATTGCCACCGTTAAAAAGGTATGGGTTCTCGATGTCCACAATAGCTTCCTCAGAAAGACCCCAAGCGTTCGACGCAGTGTACCGGAACGAATCTCCCCCCCTGAAAAGTTTACTGGGCGTGTAGTAAACGAGGCCATTTCGAATCGATACTTTTCCGAATGCACCTTGAGTGACGGTCTCGATCGCAGGCTGTGCCCCCGTCGGGTTCACGTCGTTTGCCAGCACGTCGAGCTTAACTGCGACGCCAACGCCGGAAGAAAAGAATGCCGAATCAGCATTCGCCACAGGTTTCTTTGCCGGATCTCCACCACCGGGGATCGTTGCCAGCATGAGTGCGTTCAGGGGGATCGAGTTTCCGGGGCCGGAGATCTTGGAAATCGACGCGACGAAGGCAATTTGCCCCCAATCATTCAAGGCTCGGGGCAAGCCATCTTCTCCGCCAGAATAGAAGCTCGTGAGCCGGAGGTTCGTGATGCTATATTCGGATCCGTTGTGAGTGATCGTCTCGTAAGGACGCGCAACTGACACTAAACTCCCGCTTGGGGCACGAAACCAGATACCGGCGTTGGTCTGAAAGACCACACCGCCGCGAGCGTCCAGGCAGAGACGAGAAAATAGGCCGCGAAACTCCGGTCGCTCATCGGGAGACGCCACAATCGTTTCCATTTCCTGACCCTCACGCTTAAGCTGTAAACCCTCCCAGAAGAGCGCGACATCGCCTGCAGCGTTCACCACAGAAGTAGCCGGCGTCGCCGCGACAAAGTCGATCGCGCCATTCGGTCGCGCGAGCCATGTTCCAGTAAATTGCGGAGGGTATGGGTAGCTCAGCGGTCGCGCTTGAGCGACGAACAGAACGTCCCCGGCAGCGTTGCTCGAGTTTAGAAATTGAAAGGAGGCGAACGTTTCCGCGAAACGCCCCGGAATTGGATCACCTTGACGGGCAATCACCGATGCGCCAGCGGGGGTCCATCTCACCAACTCCTGCTTTGGAGGTGCTCCTGCGGATTCGAGAGTCCCGAGTGCAACGATCTCGCCTGAATTGGAAACCAGCCATTTGCTCGCAGTGAAGCCGGGCATCAATTTTGGGGATGGCCAAATCGTTTCCACCCCGTTTGGTGACCAGCGCAGCACGCGTGTAAACGATTCGTTGATACCGCGAGCGCCAAATACAACATTCCCGGAAAGATCGAGTTGCACCGAGGGGTTGAGCTCCGCAATGGGCTGGGTAGTGCCTGGCAGGAAGTCCCCAAGACGAGCTACAACGCGCAACCCGGCGGCATCTGCGTAAACGATGGCATTCCATCCCCAAGGGCTCCCCTGGGTTCCAGGAAGGCGGGCGTACATCACCTGGCGCCCCTGCGATGTCGCTCTGACGGTGCGGTGTCCATCTGTAGGAAAGTAGGAGACGTCGGATGCGGCACCGCCCTGAACAGAAACTGACTGGCCGGAAACAACTCGCGAAACGACCTCACCACCGAGAGGCTTATAAATGATCCGCAGGTCGCGATCCGTAAGCGCCTGAGCAACCAACCCTCCGTCTTTGTCGACGCAAGGCTCGGAAAAATCGCCCCAAGTCGCCGCCTCCGGATCGCCCGGCACATCGTCGCCTTGAAGGAAGATCACCTTCTTGGATACAGCACCGATGGCGGGCGCAAACAGGACGAGCAGAGCTAAGGCAATCGAACGCAGAATCATTGAGGAACAGTCGAAACGGGCGGGGACCCTAATTAGTTTCGGCGAAAGCGCCAGCGGATGTTTGGCAGCGCGACCCGGCGGCGGCACGAACCATCACGTCCAGCGAGCGCCCGAATGTCATTGAGACCATCAATGTTACCCTCCAAGTCTTTCAATTCACGGAGCCAGCGCCCGCCGCCCTACGCTGCTCCCCATGAGCCAGTCTCTTTTCCAGAACTGCTTTCACGGTGGCGCCTTCTTCAGTGCGATTGGCGAGCGTTTCGACCGCCTGGAACGCAGCGCCTCGATCATCAATGCGGATGTTCTCGATGCCTGGTTTCCGCCTGCGCCCGCAGTGATGGAGGCCGTTACCGAGTATCTGCCGTGGCTGCTGCGCACGTCCCCTCCAACGCATGTCGAGGGGTTGATCGAAACAATCGCCGAGGCGCGCGGCATTGCACCTGGGAACGTGTTGCCCGGCGCAGGATCGTCAGACCTCATCTTTCGGGCGCTGCGCCATTGGCTCCGTCCGGAGTCGCGGGTTCTGATCCTCGACCCGACGTATGGAGAATACGCGCACGTGCTCGAGAAAGTGATAGGCTGCCAGGTGCACCGCTTTACCCTCGATCGAAAAGCGGACTACGCGGTAGCGACTTATCGTCTGCACGCGGTGATGCAGGGAACGTGGGACCTAATCGTGCTGGTGAATCCGAACAGTCCCACAGGCAGTCAAATCCCTCGCGCGGAACTGGAGGCCATCCTGGCCGATCTGCCGGCGTCACACCGTGTGTGGGTGGATGAAACCTACGTGGAATACGCCGGCGAGGAAGAATCCATCGAAGCCTTCGCTGCGCGTTCCGAGAACATCGTCGTCTGCAAATCCATGTCCAAGGTGTATGCCTTGAGCGGCGCGCGCGTCGCTTACCTGTGTGGTTCGCGAAAATTATTGGATCCCCTGCGGGTGATCACGCCCCCGTGGGTTGTGGGATTGCCATCGCAGGTGGCGGCGGTGCGGGCTCTACAGTCACCCGCTTACTACGCGACGCGCTATGCGGAAACTCGCCTCCTGCGGCGCGGGCTAGCGCAAGGGTTGAAGGAACTCGGTTGGCGGGTGATTCCCGGCATCGCCAATTTCCTGCTCTGTGAGCTTCCAAATGACGGACCGTCAGCGGCGGAGATCACGCGCGCGGCGCAGAGCCGGGGACTTTTCCTGCGCGATGCTGGCGCCATGGGATCCCGGATGGGAACTCATGTCCTCCGGACCGCAGTGAAGGATGCTGTGACGAATCATCGCATGCTCGGGATCCTGCATGAAATCGTCACGGAATCGGCGCTCTTATCAGGTCTGTTTGTTCATTCACGCCGTCCCAACTGCGGGCCTCGTCTGGGCCAGGCGGGCGCCTCACTGCCATTAAGTTAAGGAAAACGGCCGGTCAAAAAGTCTGTCATCCTGACCGAGTGTAACGAGGAGAAGGAGCCCGAGCCACTCGCGAGGACCTCGTTAACTTCAGAACGCCCGCTCCGAATTTCCCAAGTAGAAGCGATGCAGAACAGGCAACTCCTGGGTAAAATGCCGATCGTGAATAGCTCGGGATCGTTGACCCATTCTTTGAAAATGCAATCAGTTGGTCCATCTCCGCTTCGCTTCGCGCACTTCGGGCTCGTTCCTCGCCACTCCGTTAAGGATGGACCCACCTTTTTGCGCGGCTCCACTAACTTAATGGCAGTGGGACGGCGCCTGGCGGTCTCGGGAACCGACTCCCGTGTGGCATCGGCGGCAGAGATCGCGATCATCTGCATGGCACCACCCCTGGGCCATCTCATCATGCTCCTCCCAGAGCGGCGCGCGCCGAACGAGATTGGAGACAAACACCCGCTCTACTGTTAAAGAACTCTTCTAGGACGCACGCAGAGGATGAACGAGCTGGACGCAGACGAGCAATTCTATCGAGACACGGAGAGCATCGCCTTTCCAAAACTGGATGACCGGCAACTCGCGTTGCTCGAGCCGCTGGGGAAACGGCGAACCGTCCGCAAGGGCGAGATCGTTTTCACCGCGGGCGAGCGCGACCTCGGGATGATGGTCATCCTCTCCGGTGAACTGGAAGTCTTCGAGCTGTGCGATGGCCGCGAACTCAACCTTGGCGTCGCGGAGCCACGCGAGTTCCTGGGCGACGTCGCCATGCTCAATGGAACCTCCGTCCTCGCAAGCGGACGCGGCAAGGCGGAGGAATCGGAAGTCCTCGAGATCCCGGCGAAACATCTACGCAAAGCGCTGGCAGAATTGCCGGGCGTGGGTGAGCCGATCGTGAACGCATTCATCATGCGGCGGAAGCGACTCCGCCGTGACCGGGATTTCACGGGCTTGCGGATCCTCGCCACGAGTGGTTCTCGCGAGGGGCATCTCCTGCACGACTTCCTGGATAAAAACCAAATCCCGCACCGCATGATCGCAACGGAGAGCGAAGACGGGCAGATCCTTTGCCGAAGGCTGAATGTGGCCTCGCGCGATTTGCCGGTGCTGATCGCCGCCGATGGGATGCCATTGCGCAAGCCGTCGCTTCGCGAAGTGGCCCAAATCGCGGGACTGCTGCGCCCGCTCGCTCGGGAGGGAGAACGCGAGATCTTCTGCGATGTGGCGATTGTTGGCGCAGGTCCGGCAGGACTCGCCGCCGCAGTGTGCGCGGCCTCGGAAGGACTCGAAACGGTGGTGCTGGAAAGTTATGCGCCGGGCGGACAAGCGGGATCCTCTTCGCTCATCGAAAACTTCTTCGGCTTCCCTACCGGCATCGGCGGCGGCGAGCTGACCTACCGGGCGCAACTCCAGGCGTTCCGCTTTGGCGCCAAGTTCTGCACACCTTCGCAAGCATTGATGCTTCGCTTTTCGCCCGGCGAATACAGAGCCTCCATTAACAGCGAAGGCTGCATGGCCACATTGCGCGCGAAGTCCGTGATCATCGCCACGGGCGCGGACTACAACCGCATCGATGCAGAAGGGCGGGAAAACTTCGAGGGGCTGGGCGTTTATTATGCTGCGACGGCGATGGAGGGAAACTTCTGCCGTGGGGAAACCGTCATTGTGGCCGGCGGTGGAAACTCTGCGGGACAAGCCGCGATGTTCCTTTCTGAGAATGCCGCAAAGGTGTTTTTGGTCGTTCGTGGAGACACGCTATCCAAAAGCATGTCGAGCTACTTGTCCCGGCGGGTGGAGACGAAGGAGAACGTTGAAATCCTCTATCGCACCGAGATTCGCGCGATGTCGGGCGGGAAGCGCCTCGAAGCCGTGGAGATCGAGAATACAAAAACGGGCGAGCGCCGGACGATCAAGACGCCCGCGGTCTTTTCCATGATCGGCGCGAAGCCGTGCACGACCTGGCTGCCGCCCGAGATCGAATGCGACGAGCGAGGCTTCATCAAGACGGGCCCCGCGGTGGTGAATTCGCCAGCGTGGAAAAATGCGGAGCGCAAACCTACCCCGCTCGAGACGAGCCAGCCGGGAGTTTTTGCCGCAGGTGATGTGCGCTCTGGCTCTGTGAAGCGATGCGCCGCGGCAGTCGGAGAAGGAGGCATGGCGGTGGAAGGCGTTCACCAAATGCTCGGCACCTACAGCTGACGGGTTCCGTTCGAAAATGAGGCACGCGACTTTTTGCAGCGAGCCGAAGGCCCAATAACCAGCCAGCCCGAGGGCAAAGCGAAGAATGAGCGTCGCCCTGGGTGTGACGGTCAATCATGCCAAGCCCCGAAGCGGGCGACACAACCGCGCGATTCTAAGATGCTCTTTCGCAAAGTTTCCGCGAGTGGCTCGCCGGTGTGACGCTCCTTCAGAGCTAATCCTGTAACCAACGGTTCCCCAGGGCGACGCTCCACTGCCGTTAAGCTAAGGCAGGAAGTGGGTGATAAAGTGGGTCATCCTGATGGAGCTTCAAGCGACTGAAGGACCCCGCGCCACTCGCGGAAAGGGGATTAATTTCAAAGGTCTTCTCTGGGTAACGTTGTCCACCGGAATTGGCGCGGGGTCTTCACTGCGCAGCTCGTTCCTCGCTGACTGCGTTCAGGATGACCCACTTCTTAAACGTCTCGATCTCGCTTAACTTAATGGCAGTGGGGCGACGCTCGTCCCTCGCTTTGCCCTGGGCTGGCTTGTTATTGGGCCGTTGGCCCGCCAACGCATTTTGCGCGAAATGCAAACGCAGGTTTCAGGGCATTTCCGACCGGGCGTTAGACGAACATTTATTTGGCTACACTCAATCGCCGCAAACTGTAGATCAACATCCGCCATGTCTTCCGAGGTGCGCCCGACGAAACTCGATCCCGCTGTCGATCTCGCCCGCGATCATGTTCTTGGGAATCCGGCGGCAGAGATCACCGTGGTGGAGTATGGCAGTTACGCCTGCACCTACTGCCACTCCGTTCACGAGGTAATCGCGGAGTTGCGCGATCGATTTGGCGAACGCATGCGGTATGTGTTCCGTCATCGTCCGCTCCGTAATTACCCCGACGCGCGGCGGGCGGCGGAACTGGCCGAGCGCGCTTACGAAGCCACCGGGAAGTTCTGGCCGATCCACGATGCGCTCATGAAGCGCGGGCCGACCTACACCGATCAGGATTTCGCCGAGATTGCCCGTGAGTTCAACGTGGCGCCGCCCACTGCAGACCTCGATGAATCGGGCCGGTATCAGGCAGAGCAGGCAAGATCCCGGATTGCGCAGGATGAACAGAGCGCAGGTCACAGCGGCGTTGTCGAAACCCCGACGTTCTTCCTGAACGGTCGCCGTTACGAAGGCGCGTGGGATGAGAACACCCTGGCGGACGCGATGCTTGGACGACTCGGGCATCGCATCCATGCAGCAACGGTCGATTTTGTGCGTTGGGGCCCGTCCGCGGGCTTGCTCCTCCTTCTCATGTCATTCCTAGCCGTGGTTCTGACGAACTCACCGGCGGGAGAGGCTTTCGACAGTTTCTGGTCGGCGATCTGGGGAGTGCAGACCGGGAACGGCAGCCTGATGTTGCCGCTCTTGAATTGGGTGAATGACGGGCTCCTCGCGGTGTTCTTCCTGGTCGTCGGGTTGGAAATCAAACGCGAGTTCACCGTGGGCCGCCTCGGCACGCTGCGATCCGCGGCGCTGCCCGTGATTGCCGCCCTCGGCGGAATCGTCGTCCCCATTCTCTTTTACAAACTCTTTGTGCCGTCAGGTCCGCTCGCGACGGGATGGGCGGTTCCGATTTCCACGGACACGGCATTCGCGGTCGCCATCATCGTCCTGCTGGGCAGCCGGGTGCCGGTGGAACTGCGCGTCTTCCTGACTGCGGCGGTGATCATCGATGACCTCGTCGCCATTGGAGTCATCGCGGCGTTTTACACGAAAGCCATTCACGTCCCCTTCCTCATCGCCGGAGGGGTGGTGACACTCCTGATGGCAGCCCTCAACCGCTTCGGGATCTACCGCCCGCTGCCGTATGTGATCCTCGGAATCATCCTGTGGGTCTGCCTGCACGATGCCGGGCTTCACGCCACGCTCGCGGGCGTGATCCTGGCGCTGGTAACACCGGCCCGTCCCCCGGCCAAACTCCACGCGCTGCTCGCGCAGGCGGAAGCCGCCATCCAGGCGGAATCCCGGCGTGGAGACGGCGCGGTGATGCGTCACGGGCCGTCCGAGTCGGTCTTGCAGACCATGGATGCCATCCATCGTCGCATCCAGTCCCCGACGGACAAGATGCTCCGCACGATCGAGCCGTGGTCGAGCTATCTCGTGCTCCCGATTTTCGCCCTGGCGAACGCAGGAGTGATTCTCTCGGTCGGAGTCGTGCAGAGCCACGGAAACCTGATGCTCGGCATCATCACCGGACTCGTCCTCGGAAAGCCTGTGGGCATCCTGCTCGCCGCATGGCTCGCCGTCCGCAGCGGAATCGCCGAAAAACCACCGGAATACTCGTGGCGTCAGCTTGCCGGCGCCGCCACGCTCGCCGGGATCGGCTTCACGATGTCGCTGTTCATCGCAGGCGAGGCCTACCCGGATTCGAAAGACTTCGCCGCGGCCAAGATCGCCATTTTCGTAGCTTCCCTGATCGCGGGAGTCGCCGGCACCGCGATGCTCTGGGGGAAACGAGCAGCGCAGGAATCCGCTGCGTCCGCAGAAGTTTGACGCGGCTGATTATCCAATCGCCTCTCGCGCAGCCTCGATTCGTTTTGATTCCACCGCCGCGATTTGTTGCTCCGCGCGTCGCGCGAGGCTGACAAAATTGAATCCTTCGGAAGGCTCAAAGGAAGATTCCAGCACCTGCCAAAGCGCGCGCTTTCCCGTGATGCCGAGCAGAAGCGCTTCCAGCGCTTCCAGCCGCGCCATTACCGAACCCGCAGGCCCGTCCACTCGCAGTTTCGCCCGGGCAACTTTTTCCATCAGCCAGGCGCCTGCTTTGCGTGCCATGCTCTCCGAGGCACCGATCTGTTTCAGAATCATTCGCAACACGTCCTGATCAAGTGCCACCTCTTTCCTGAGCGCCCTGAAGAATGGTTCGTGCACGGTGTCCTTCGTATTCTTGATCAAATAATCGAGGAGTTCGAGCGCAGCAACGGAGCCGGCAAGATGATCGTTGAGATAAGTGGCAAGATTCTCCCGATTCATATTACGAGCATCGAAAATCCCGCGGCTCGTGTTTGCGACGGACTAGCAGGGGAGCGCGCCGGATCATTCGGATTGAATACCGCTCCGGCCTGAGCCTGTAAAACCTCGGATTTTACATCTCTCTGACACATTGCCGGCACCCAATCGGTAAGGTTGCGCATGTCTATTCGATCAAAGTTGCTGCCCTTGTTGCTGTGCAGTTGTTGGACGGCAAACGCGATCCGCGCGGAAGTTTTAAGCGAAGGGCAATACATTCAGTCCGGAGTTATTCCTCTCCCGGCTCGCCCACCCTCCGAATACAAAGAACTCGTAGCGGTTCTCGAGCCGTACTCCCGGCTCAATTCTCGTCTCGTGGATGCGCAGATCGCAGGATGGCTGCGATTGCTGAATGCCGAGCAATTGAAGGCGCTCCGCGCGGCAATTCCGGGAATGTGGTCATACCCGGGACCTGATATTCCCATAGACATCTGCGGACTGCGCGAAGTGCTGCCCGAAGTCATTGCTTCGCACCCGGGACTGACAGCGGCCAGCAACGATCCATTGACCGCCATCGAAGCCGGGCGCAGGGCAGGCAAGGACTGGAAAGCCGCAATGGGAACGGCCAAGGCAATTGAAGCTCCGGACGCCCGCGCCCAATTCCTCCTCGGCCTTCTGCAATCTGCGGACAATGCATCAACTTATGCCGAAGCGCTGGAATTTCGTTCCAAGATAATCGCGCTTTTACCAGAGAGCGAGCGCTCCAATTTCACGACTTACGAGCAGGAAAAGCGCGCTCTGCTTTGGCCCGCGGAAGCCATCGCCGCATGGATCATGGGCGTACCGCAGGATAAGCGTTTCGGGCCGGTGCGGTTCATCATGGACCACGGCGCCCACTACTTCTCCAACGTGAAAGAGGCGACCGGGTTTCTTCCATACTTCGGGCGGGATGCCAAGGGCCAGGCGGTTGGAGTCTATCATTCCATGGGCCCGGTGTGGGCAGCTCGCGATCCCGAAGGATTTCTGCGGTGGTGGAAAAATGCGCCCACCGATGTGCAACGCTATGCGATCTCGGATGCCATCGATCCTCTGCTGCGTCGTGACGCGACGCTGATCAAAGGCGTGATTCCACGCCTGCAGATCAAATCACTGTTGGACTTATCCGATGTCACCCAGGCTTGGTTTCAATACGATCCCGTGGCTGCCCTTGAGTATTGCTCAAAGATTCCGGATTTCGAAAAACAAGCCAGCTGGTGGATCAGGAATAGAAGGTCCTTCAATTCGATTGAGCCTTCGGTCTGGGTCGACCTGATGAATCGCTACCCCGGAATATGGGATTACCCGATGGCATTATTTCGGTTTGATCCGCGCCGCCATCAGCCCAATGCGGTTGCTCGAGAGCTCTTGAGGATTCAGGAGGTGAAAACCAGGGAATTTGCATTGGTCTCATTTGGAATGAACTGGGGATATCAAGATGGTCCGTCGGCATTGGCGTGGACCCGGGAGATTTCCCAGCCGCCGGACCGCCGAAAATGGCTGCTGGGATTGGCCTCCGGATGGATTTCGAAGTCTCCGGACGATGCGGCCAAAGCCTTGGACGGCATGGCGGACTTGACAGAGGAAGATCGCAAGAGCCTGAAATCGCAAGCGGATGCCGGAATCGCGAGCCGGGCACGTCCTCAGCCTCCGACAGCGCCGAGCCGCTTCGCCGGACTCTCTTCAAAAAAGACGCTCCCGCTTTCCCGCGACGGATCAACGGACTCCGAAACACTGAAAAAAATCCGACGCTCGCTCGCCGAACTGGCGCATCCCGCCGAGCCCCCGGCTTCGAATCTTACACTTTGCGTTGAAGTCCTTGGGCTCGGCGAGAAAACCGCCGTCGCGCTCGTTCAGGACTTGGAGGCCCATCCTCCGGTCGATGCCAGGGAGAATGCCGCGTTTGTCGTGATCCTGGAACGATGGGCGCTCTCGGATCCCGAATCTGCCGCGCGGTGGATGGTGGAAAAGGGCAATGGAATAACCCGTCAGCCCCTGCCGCTGGCCCTTTCCAAAATCGCGATCCTGAACGCCGAACTTGCCGCAACCCTGGCGAGCCAGATCCCAGAGGAGTTCCTGCATTTCAGAGCGACGGAATCGATCGTTTACGCGCTCGCGACGCGAGACCATCGCGAAGCTTGTGAGTTCAGCGAACGTCATCACATCCAGTTTGAAACGATCAGCAGAGATTGGCGGAAAGCGGATCGAGTCGCCGCAGAATCCTGGCTGCAAGCCCGCTGGCTCGACCAGTGGCAGTAACGGTCAATACGGTCCCATGACAGGAGAGCCGGCTTTCGCATGGAACGCGCTCCTATCCGCGCTGCAGGTCGCGGACCCGATCCGTGTAGAGTAGTTGGTGTCCTTGCTGCGCTTCCGCCCATGTCCGCGGAAATTGCCCATATCTGCTTCGCCCCTAGACGGCCGGCTGTAATAGCGCCGCGCCGACGCTATCCGGAGTTGATTAGATCGACACAGGTGGGCGCTGCGCGCCAGTTGCAGCTCTTTGCCAGGGGATCACAAAAATGGGAACCTGATGCATCTGCGTGGCGCCGTCCTTGGTAAGGATCTCGATTGGAAAATCCACCCGCGTCGCGGCATCGACCTTCACCGGGGCGCGGTATTGCAAAGTGCCATCGGGTGTCATTGCAGCTCCAGCGATCGGCTCTCGCAGTTTTACCTGCGCAATCTGTCCGGGGTTGTTGACCTGGACCTTGTAGGAGAAAATTCCACCTTCCAATACGCATGGGTTTGGTTGCGAAATAACATGCATGGAGTTTGGACTCACGGTTCTGTGCGCTTCGGCAACATTGAGTCCGATGAGTTGCATGAACTTCCCGTCCTTTCCTATGGCGAGCACGCGCGAATCGTCGTCGAGAAAGCGCAACTGCGCGTTCGTTGTTTCCTTCATTCCGCGATCGAGGGCAGCAACGGATTCGATACGAAATAGCGGCTTCCGATCCTCTAGCGACCACACTTCTGCAATCGGGTTTAGCCAGCCGGCATCCACCCACTTGAAATAATAGCGACCGCATTTCGAAATCCGAGTTCCCCATGGCACATTTCCCTCCGCAACCCCGTTCTTGAAGACGTAACCTTCGGAATTGCCAGTGAAGAAACCCGTGATGGATCCCATTGCCGTGCCCCGGTAGGGTCCAAATGGATCGACTCCAGTCCGCGTGACAATCGGCGAATACTGCGGGGTGATGATCAGAAGGTTCCCTTTAATTGCCAGGATCGTGCCATTTTTCGACCCCACAATGCGTTCCGGCAACCCATCCGAGCTGTGGGTAAACGGATGCGATCCCTTCGGTTGCGCCCACGGGCCTTGCCGCAGGGTCGTGCTATCGAGAACGAGCATCCCGCGATCACTCTCCCAAGCGCTGAATGTATAATCACCCCACGGACCAATGTAGCGCTCAGAATCCAACAGCTTCCGGCGCTCGATAAACAAGGTTAGCGGATCGCGAGGCCCTTCTCCCAAAGCGATCGCCGCCAATTCCATGTTCTTTGGAAACACCGTCGATTGCGCCCGGCGTCCCGTCGGAACCTCAACGCGCGTCAGCGCGCGAGTTCCCGGATCATATTCGAAAAGCGCTCCACCGCCGGAATAGTAAACGGCTGCCTTCGGCGCGGACATCGCCCCGACCTTCCGGAACGGCGACATCGAAACGAAATCGATTTTCTCATTTTCGGTCCGAACCACCAGTGCGCCGGATATTGGCCCGTGCACATCGATCACTTTTTCCGGAGATTGGTAGAACTCAGACGGCAAACTTTGGCGCCGCACCTGCGGGCCAAGCATGGCCCCGAAGTGCTTTGACGCCTTTTGATCCGCATCGGCAGAGGGCGGCAGCGCTGCGGCGGCCGCTGGCGGCACATCAATCAAGTGAAGCGGAATCCTATAATTCGCCACCGATCCTGATTTCGATGTGCACTTCAAGTTGAGCAGGAAGTGCTGCCGGGGCTCATTCTCAGGGATCTTGAAAGCGATTTCGCTGCCACTCACTTGAACCGGCGTGAGCGTTTGCGTTCCCGAAAGCTCGGCTTCGATTTTCGCCTCTCCACTCAGCCGTGGGCTGAAACGAACTTCACCTCCTCTTCGAGCAATGCAGTCAGGCCAGTTTAGCAAGATCGGCTCACCGGCTTCGCGCTCGGCCGGGACTTCGTGGATAGAGAGGGTTTTCTTGTCCTCCGAAACCAATCCGAATCGCCTCGATTCCACCTCGAAAGTCACCATCGGGCGTTCGGTCCGAACGTAGCTCGGCATCGCAATTGCAGACGATATCACCAGGGAGCCGAACCGCCGCTCCTGTTGAAACCCCCGCAACTCAATGCGGGTCGCGGTGGCACCCGAGCGCAACCGCGCCTTCGATAAGCGCATCACCAGCGGCGCATTCGGAATCAGCATCTGGTGCACCTGGTACGTCTTGACTCCGTTGGAGGGTTCCACTGGGAGCCATGCTGCTTCGGGATTAAGGCAACTATGCAGTGTTCCATCTTGGATGCCGTATGCAGAAGAAACGGCTAATTGCCCCTCTCTCGGCCCATTCGTGTAGAAGTCCCGAATCCACCCCGTCCAATCGTTCACATAGCTCAATACCACCGGCTCTGCGCTGTTTGCCCCCTTGTTGGCAACCAAGGTGAGGCCGTCCCCGACAGCCCGGATCTTTCCATTCTCCGAACGATTCAGCCACCTCTCTGTCTTATCAACCAAACCCGCGTTCCTGCGCTGAAGCGTCGCGGAATCCAGAGCTACCAATCCGCGATCTGATATCACATGCACGGGCGCCGACGCATTGTTGCACCCTGCGCGGATCGCCCGGTAAGGACTCGCTTCTGCAGGGAGCGTCATCTCCTTCGCCTTTGCCAGATCACTCAAGCCATAGCTGGTTACCCGTCCTTTCGATCTGTCCAGGACGAATAGATGAGTCAGATTACCGGTGAGATCCGACTCACTCAGGTTCGCCTCGGGCAACGGGAGCCAGGCTTTCTTCGTCACGGAAAAGCGCTTCCAAAACGGAGCGCCATCAAACTCGATGAGCAATTCCTTCCCGCCCGCAATTTCGTGAATATCGCGAGCCGTTCCCTCGAGCGGGAACTCGGCGGGAACGCTGACAGTTCCGTCCTCGACGATATCGGCACCGCTCGCGCTCCCGGCTTGGTTTGATGGCACGCGCCCAGACTTGGTGAGCGTGGGAAGTTTCGTCGCAGCGATTTCCGGAGAAGCTTGAACCAGGCGAGCGGGCCCCTCCTTCGCCAGTCGGATAAACCCAATCAACTTGTTCGCTGAATCCAGGGCGAGTGCGGACGCTCCGCTCGAAACTTCGAATCCTGAGATCTCCAGATTTCCGTTCCCAATTCGGGCCAACGGAAACTTGCGGGCTTTCAGTTCCAACAATTTCGCACTGGGCGCGGCTTCGGTAGCTGCCGGATTTTCCGCCGCGCGCGGCTCGAGTTTCGCAGTGATCAATCGCCCTTCGGATGCTGCGTCGATTTGTCCCTGCTCGAAACCGCTCGTCTGGCCCGGCAAGCCTGGTGTGAAAGCAAACACTCCCATCTCCAATTTCGGATCGTAAGCGATCAATGCCGCGGGATAGGACGAAGCGTCGCTCGCAAAGCGGGGATTTGTGGTCACAAATACTCGAAACCGGCAGCTGGCATTTCGCAGTTGGTCTTCCGTGTATCCCGGTACAAGAGCGATGAAACGGCGGACGCTCGACGAATCCAACTGGGCGTCGGTCTGCAAAACGGCGCCGATGAAATCCTGCGGTTCCAACGCGCCGAAAATTACGCGAACCATCACCGTCGCCTGCTTCACCGAGATTGGAACAGGCAACCCCTTGTCGGCTTCTCCTGGCGATTTTCCTTTTGCTTCCGCAGGCGGTGTCGCGCTTGCGCCTGCAACTGCGGGCGCGGTTGGGGCCTGGGCAGTATTTTCGGCACCCGGCTTCTTATCTTTGCATCCGGCGAAGATTAGGACCACGGACGCGATCACGCCCGCTTTCCTCCCGAGTTCGAACAAGTGCGACGCGAACATACGTATGGTTTGCCTGCTTGAACTCATTTGCCTCTTTCGAACGGTTAGCGGCCACCTGTTCCGAGGCGGACTCCCGGAATCTGTCCGGGAACTGTTTTGGGAACCACCAGGAGCGGGAATTGATGGCGAACCTCCGTTCCATTTTTGCCGGTGAGCACGATGTCAATGTTCACCCGCGTCGGCTCCGCGAGCGTCGCGGGTGCCGTGTAACGCAATAATCCCGATTCAGAGAACGTCGCACCCGGCACCTCCTGGAGCAGTTTTTGCGACGCAACCGCCGCCGGATTGTTCACCGCAACTTGATAATCGTAGACGCCCCCCGCGAAGACCACAGGACTGGGCTGAGAGGTGACGTGAAAACTCGCGGGCGACAATTCGGCGGCGAGCTTCGGCACGTCCAGGTCCACGAATTGAAGTAATTTCCCTTCCTCACCAATCACCACGATCGGTCCGCCATCGCCCAGGAAACGGATCTTTTTTTCCCGCGAGTCGTTGAACTCCTCGTCGTAGGCAATCAAGCGGTTTAGTCGGAGAAGGATCTCGTCCGTTTCCAACGAGCAAACCTCCAGCCCTCGATCGTCCACCTCGCGACCGATACCCCGCTGCAACTTGTATCTGCCGCACGGGGAGTTCGCAGCAGGGCCGGCGCGCTGAAGATCTCGAGTCACCACTCCGTTTCGCGAAAATCCACCAATATGGTTGGAAGCAAAGATACCCGTGATTGATCCGTAGGTGTCACCGTTATAGATATGTTCTCCCAGCGGCGTGCCAAAGGGAACTCCCACAGAGAAACCGGGAGTCAGAATTGCCAGATTGCGCGGCAAGACCAGCAGTTGCCCATTGCGCGACCCAACGATGCGGACGGGGCCGCCGGAGCCGCCGAGAAACCCAAACCCTTCTCCCATGTTATCGGCATCCTTCGTTTCAAAAAACTTCGGCGCGGGCCACGCTCCCGGCTGAAGTGTGTCGCTGCCAAGGATCGAGATTCCGATATTTCGATTCCAGGTCGTGAGCGTCCAATTGCCGATCTGGCCAGATCGCTCATCCGTGCGCTTCTCCAGCATCAAAGTCAGCGGCGATCCCCAATTTGCGCCGATTCCAAGCGCGCTGAGATGCTGGCCCGAAGGCAACGTGATCGACCGGTCTCGCGCTGCATCCGCAACCCCATAACGCGTGAGCGTCCGCAGCGCGGGTTCGTAGGAAAACAAGCATTCGGCGCCAGAAAAGTGCGCGGCGTCCTTCGACGCGCGAATGGATCGCGTCACCTTCAGCGTCTCCGTCGACACGATGTCGACGCGACCCGCTCCCGTCACCAACGCGAGATGACCCGCCATCGGGCCCACCACCTCTTTGATTGGGTCGCTCGAATAATAGAATCGGCTGGGAAGAGCCTTTCGCTGCCCGATTGGATCCTGCACCGTCTTGAAACTGGCAGCGAAGAGGTTCGTTACCTTCGGAGCGTCCGGGCCGCTCGCGATCGGAAATATCGGTCCCCGAATGTGCAGCGGGATGGTGTAGCTGGAGTTCGCGCCGCCGGCGCTCGCATTGAATTTCAGCAGCAAGATGGACGCGATTTCATCGGGCAGAATCTTGGCCGAAAGATCGCTTCCGCTGACGGCGACGGGCGACTCCGCCCCGCCTCGAGAGAGCGTCGCCGTGATGTCGGCTTTCTTTGAAAGCTTGGCCGTGAATTTGAACTCGCCGCCGCGCTCGACGTTCGCATCCGGCCAATTGAGCAAGGCAGGATCTGCATCAGGGAAGGGCTTCACCTCGTGGAGCGTCCAGGTCTTTCGATCCGGCGACAGTACCGAGAGTGTCATCGAGTGCGGGTCGAAATTGAACTGCACTTGCTTGCTCTTGTTTGAGAGGATCCGCGGCACCCTCGCGAACTCCGGCAGTTCGACGATGGCGAACGGCTTTTCCTGAAAGAAACTGTATAGCTCCGCTTTCGCCGGAAGAGGCGGGATCGCCTCTCGTGTCGGAAATCGAAGAACGACCCCGACCGGCGAGTTCGGAAATGTGTAGTGCACTTCCGTCAACTCTTTCGGGTGCGGCGTCGCTTCCCAGTTTCCGCTCTTGCCGATGCAGGTGGTCAACCACCCCATGCCATTGAACGAATAGGCGGAGGAGACAGGTGCCTCCATGGGACCATATTCGAAGCCCAGCGGTTTCATGCCGGTGCGCAAAAATGCGCCGTTATAGACATGCCGCCCGCCCGGGACGCTGGCGCCGTAGACTGAGAGGCCGTCGCCGGTGACGACCACAGAATCATTGCTTGCCGAGTCGGCTGCCCGTTCTCGCCGGTCTGGTGGAGCCGGGCTGTCCAATCTCAAGAGCTTTTCCGGCGACAGCGCGATTACTTGATCGGAGGCGACCACAAGGACGGGACCTCTCTGGGTATTGCAACCCGCCCGGATCCGCAAATAGGTCATATTCGCCGTCGGCATTTTGACTTCGGCGAGCAGTCGCAAATCATCGAGCGCATACTTCCGCACCACCGCCGCTCCACGATCGAGCGCATAAATGGCAGACAGGTCCCCGGTGAGATCGACCACCGCCGGATTGATCGCAGGCAGCGGGAGCCAGTCTTGGCGTTCCAGGGAGAAGCGTTTCCAAAACGGCGCGCCTTCAAACTGCACAAGCAACTCGCGTCCGCCAGCGATCTCCATGATTTGCCGAGCGGGCGCTTCGAGGGTCAAAGTCCGCAGCCTGGTGTCGGACGCCGCAGCGGCCTCATTGAGATTCGTGATGCCTTCGGCGCTCGCCGCAACCGAGTTCCCATCGCGCTTCAGGCGAACGAGGAACGGCTTGGAATAAATCTCGCCCCCGTAGAAAGAAAATGGGCGCCACCCTACTTGCAGGACGTGGGTAACTTCCTTCACACCGACAGGCGGCACTTGCAACATGGCCGCGATTGACCCCGCGGCACCGTGAGCGATCGCGCTTTCGCTGATGCGAGCGTGCGGGGGACCGCCCTTGGGAAGCTCGAACGTCTCACCACTCGCAAGCTCGCGCTGGTACAACCCGCAACCCTGAGTTATCGGACGATCGCCCTCTTGACCGAACTTGATGACGATCGGGACGTGACTCTCGATCTGTCCGAATCCGATGGATTCGACGCGAAGCCTGGACATGCCGCGAGTCAGATCAAAACCAAGGAGCGAAACGAAGGCGGAATCCGTTGAGCCGGCGCTGTCCACGAAGCCGTGGAGAGTTCCTCCGCTGGCGATGAGCGCCGTATCCGCGAGGATCACGCCCTCAGGCAGTGCAGGGCGAGTCAGCGCGCCCTGTGAATTCCGACGGTCGTATTGGCCAATGAACAGTCGCATGCGGGGGGCTTGCCCTGGCTGCAACCCGGCAGGGAAAAAAGTGTTAGCCTCTGCCCAAATCGGATCTCCTGACTTCGAGTTCCCATCATCACCGACCACCCGATAGCCTGTGTCCGCAACCGCGTTGATGTTCGTTTGGAATGAAAAGAGAGTGAGGCCCGACTTGGCGTCGTGATCGATCAAGTTCGCGCTGAATCCCCGCTCCCGAAATTCTCCCTCCGTATCTGGAAGGTTTCGGGAAATGCGGAACTGGGCAGCGCGATCTCGTAATTGATCTTCGGTTAACCCTTTCACCAGCGCCACCACACCGCGTGCTTTTTCGAAGGCGGATGCCGCCACTTCAAACGCGTCCTTGTGCAAGATCGCCCCGGTGAACACGCGAGGAGGCAGGCCACCAATGGTGACCACCAGGCGCACCGTCGCCGTGGATTGCTCGGCTGTCGCCTGCTTTGAAGGCGCTTCGGGGACCTTTTTGTTTTCAGGCGCTTCTGCCGTCGGCGCTGGGGGCGGCACGAGAGGTTGCGATTCGGGTTTTGCGTTTCCCTTATCTTTGCAGCCGGAAAGCAGCGCACAAACGAGGATGGCGGAGAGCAGGACGTGTTTGATGGGGTTCACGAGAACGCCGCCTTTTATCCATTGGCTTGGCGCTTGTAAATCGAACGAACCAACCAAACCGCCAGATTAGCCGAGTCCGCTTCGAGGCCGCCCCCTTCGTCGATATTTGCTGGCTATGTTGCCCTCAGCAGTCCCCCAAAAAAGCTCGGGCCGACTTTTACAATCGGTCCCTGCGGGCTGACGCAGTCGAGGCGCGCAAGCATCACGCCGGGATCCACGGATTCTCCGTCCGAGACGATTCAGGCGGTAAGCGCGGCTCACCGCCCTTCATCGCTGGACGATGCGAGATTCCTAGTCCGTCGGCTGGCGATCCAACCGAATCGTGGCGACGCCCAGATCGAGGGTGGAACCGCCATCAATGCGGATCTCGGGGCGGATGCGGTAAACGTTGCCGTAGCCGCGGATCACAATGCCGCTCTTGCAAAGCACCCGCATGTGCTTGGTGATATTGTACTGCGCCTCCCCGGTGCGCTCGGCGAGCAATCCGCTCGGCAGCGGCTCTTGCAGGAGCTCCCGGAGGATTCGCCAGCGGATCGGACTGGAGATGGTGATCAGGAGGAACTCGAAGTCCGAACTGACTCCGGTGGTCACGATTTTGGGGTTCATCAAGTGAACGGTCCGGATAGGCGATCCGCGCTTTATTACGCAAGCCCCGAATTGCGTTCGGATGCTTCGGGACAAACTTTCACCGCGCGGCGATGAACTTCCACGGCATCCGAGCGACGCTACGCCGCCTCCTTTCAAACTCACGGCGCCTCGTCACGAACTTCCAGTTCCCACGTCCAAACTTCCAGGTTCGATAAACTGCCTTCCAAGGCAAACCGGCGACCTTCAGGGGCACGTGGACAAACTCCCGCCGCACATGGACAAACTTCCACCGCACTGGCATCGCGTTCCCGGACCCTGGCATCGTGTTCCCAGAGCCTGGCATCGTGTTCCCGGACCCCGGCATTGCGTTCCAAGAACGCGGCATCGTGCTCCCGAACTGCGGCATCGTGTTCCCCGGCCCTGACATCGTGTTCCTGGAGCCCGACATCGCGCTTCCGCATGCCTTCCATCATGTTTTCGGAGCGAGTTGCGATATTCCCGCTCAGGAAAGCGCTCTATTTTCACCGAAGACCCCACAAATAGCGCAGCGCGCTGTTCCCTATCCACTATATGGTGTATATTTCGGTCAGAACCAATCCTGAATGAGGGGTTGCGCGCGCTCTCCAGAGCGCTACAGTCCCGGCCCTCCCGATTGAGAAACTATTTGTATGTCTGAAGCCACGGAACCCGCAGCAATTCGCAAGGTCGAAAAAGAGTACGGAGCCAATGATCTCCGGACCATGAAGGGACTGGAGGCGGTGCGGGAAAAGCCGGGCATGTACATCGGCGGCACGGACGAGCGCGCGCTGCACCATTGCATCAATGAGGTGCTGGATAACTCGGTCGACGAGTTCCTGGCGGGACACTGCACGCACATCGACGTGACCATCCACGTGGACGGCTCGATTTCGATCAAGGACAACGGCCGCGGCATCCCCGTGGACATCAATAAGGACTCGGGCCTTCCCGGCGTGGAAGTGGCGCTGACGGTGCTGCACACGGGCGGCAAATACGGGCAGGGCAACTACGAGTATTCCGGCGGCACGCACGGCGTGGGTGCGAAGTGCGTCAATGCGGTGTCGGAATGGTTCAAGGTGGAGGTGATGCGCGATGGGCACATTCACGCAATCGGCTTTGAGCGCGGGAAGACGACGCAGAAGCTGAAGGTAATCGGTGAGCTGAAGAACAAAAAGAACACCGGCACGAATATCACCTTCAAGCCGGACGCGCTGATCTTCAAGGAGACGACGGAATACAAGACGGAGCGGATTCGGCACCGTCTGCACGAGCTGGCGTTCATCAATGCGCCACTCGTGTTCAACTTCCTCGACGAGCGGATCGAGGGGATGCACCCGGAGATGATCCAGCACAGGCGGGGCATCGAGGAGTTCGTGGAGAGTCTCGCGGAGAACAAGGAGAAGGTCATCCCGAAGCCGATCGTGATCCGTGGCCAGAAGGATAAGATCATTGCGGAGATCGTGCTGCAGTACGTCGATACGTATAACGACCAGCTGCTCTGCTTTACGAACGCGATTCCGAACCCGGATGGCGGCACGCACAGCTCGGGCTTTCGCGGCTCACTGACACGCGCCGTGAACCAATACGCGAAGAGCAACAATTTGCTGAAGGAGAAGGACCCGGCGATCTCGGGGCCCGACGTGCTTGAAGGCATTGCGGCGGTGATTTCAATCAAGCACCCGGATCCGAAGTTCGAGAGCCAGACGAAGGTGAAACTGATCTCGCCCGAGGTGGAGAGCATCGTGGGCTCGATCACTTACGAGCAGTTGATGCTGCACTTTGACCAGAATCCGAACGTGGCAAAGCGGATCATCGACAAGTGCCTCATGGCGGCGCGCGCTCGTGAAGCGGCGCGCAAAGCGCGTGAAACGGTGCGCAAGTCGGCGCTCACGGGTGGCGGACTGCCGGGCAAGCTGGCGGACTGCTCGGAGCGCGATCCGGAGCTGACGGAACTCTACGTGGTCGAGGGTGACTCCGCAGGCGGCTCCGCGAAGCAGGGGCGCGACCGGCGTTACCAGGCGATTCTGCCGATCAAGGGCAAGATCATCAACGTGGAGAAGGCGCGCCTCGATAAGGTGCTGCAGAATACTGAAATCCAGACGCTGATCACGGCAATCGGCACGGGCATCGGCAGCGGCGACCAGGAGGGCAGTTTCCGGATGGAGAAGCTCCGCTACGGGCGCATCGTCATCATGACCGATGCCGACGTCGACGGCTCGCACATCCGCACGCTGCTCCTCACGTTCTTCTATCGGCAAATGCCCGAGCTGGTGCGCGCCGGTAAAATCTACATCGCCTGCCCGCCACTCTATAAGATTACGCGCAAGAAGAAGGAGCAGTACGTCGACGACGACGCCGCACTGAACAAGATGTTGATTCAACTCGGCGCGGACGAAGTTCGGCTGAAGAGTCTGCCGGAGGGACGAGAAGTTCCGGCCGCTGCGTTGAAAGAAATGCTCACGCTGCTCGATCGCCTCTCGCGCTACAGCGACGCGATGCGTCGCCACGGCGGGGACTTTGAGGAGTTCCTCAACAACCGCAGCGCCGCCGGCCATCTTCCGCAATACTTGGTGCGTATCCGCGAAGGTAACGAGGATCGCGTGCGCTATTTCGCCGATCAGGATGCTCTACGCGCATTTCACGAGGAGAATCCCGATCTCGAACTCTTCGAACCAGAGCCCGAGCCGGAGACAGCGCCGCTATTGGGCGAGGACGGACAGCCCATCGAGGGCGCCCCGGCCGCCGAAGCACCAAAGGCCACCCGCGGGAAGAAGAAGGACGAAGGGCCGCGCCGGCGCGCCCGCCTCGTGGAGCTCTACGAAGCCGGTGCCGTCGAAAAGCTCATCGCCGAGATGGCGAAGAAGGGCATGAAGATCGAACACTACTCGAGTGGCGATCAGCCGATCTTCGAATTGATCGAAGGCGAAGGTGAAAAGGCCCACAAGCACGCGATCTTCACCGTGCCGGACATCCTCAACAAGGTGCTCGAGATCGGAAAGAAGGGCCTGACGATTGGGCGATTCAAGGGGCTGGGCGAGATGAATGCGAAGGAATTGTTCGAGACGACCATGAACCCGGAGAAGCGCCGGATGATGAAGGTCGACCTCAACGAGGATAACGCCGTCGAAGCCGACAAGATGTTCACCATCCTCATGGGCGACGTCGTCGAACCCCGCCGCGTCTTCATCGAAGACAACGCCCTCAACGCGAAGCTCGACGTGTAGGGCCGCGAAGGATGCAGAGCTGGCGCGCAACTTCAGATTCGGAACTCCCGCTGCCCCTCCCGCAGCGCAGAACCGTCTAATGCCGTCGCTTTATGTCATCGCAGGACCAAATGGCGCGGGGAAGACGACGTTTATCAAACACTTCGCACCCCGCGAGATTGCGCTGCTCGACTTCCTCAACGCGGACGAAGTTGCCCGCGGACTTTCACCATTGGCTCCCGAACGAGCGCAATTTGAAGCAGGCCGCATTGTCATTTCCCGCTTCGATCAGTTCGTCAATGAGCGACGCAACTTCTGCCTTGAGACTACACTCAGCGGTCGAACTTACCGCCGACACTTCGCGCAGGCGCGCGCAGCAGGATATCACGTTCGACTGGACTTTTTGCTCCTTCCGGATGTCGAAGATTCGATCCGGCGTGTGGCAGACCGCGTTGAACAAGGCGGGCACAATGTTCCAATCGAAGATCTCCGCCGCCGGTTCCGCGTCGGCGTGCAAAACCTCTTCAACCTCTATCGTCCCGTGCTCGACGCGTGGTCTCTGTACGACAACGGCCAGCACACGCCAGTTCTGCTGGCTTACGGCACGCAAGCGGAGGTCACGAAGGTGAACGAACCAGCCTTCCAAAAGGTCTGCGCCGACTTTAGTTTGAACCTATGAAAGACGAGTTTCCGTTAGCGCCAGGAGTGCCGATGCACTTGCTCACGGAGCGAGGGCTCAACGAGGCTTTTCTGGCGGTCGTCGAACGTCACCGCAAGGACGGGCTCGGCGTGGTCGTGCGTCGCGATGGCCAACTGACTCGCCTGCCTGCCGACGAACTATCACCGGAAGTTTCTGCCGCCCGGAAGCGGATCGCGGAACTGGACGCGCAGATCGCGGAGTTTCAGCGCCCATACTCTCTCAACGAAACCCCTCCAAATTCCTAAACGTAAGCAGTTCGCTTTACCTTTTCGCCTTTAGTCGCCGATGTATCACCAAAACGAAAAAGTCCAACCCGTGAACGTGGCCGAGGAGATGTCGAAGTCGTTCCTCGACTACTCCATGTCGGTCATCATTTCTCGCGCGCTTCCCGATGCGCGGGACGGGCTGAAGCCTTCCCAACGCCGCATTCTTTTCGCCATGAGCGAGCTGGGCGTCGGGCCGACCCGCAAGCCGCTCAAATGCGCAAAGATCGTCGGCGAGACGATGGGCAACTACCACCCGCACGGCGACCAGGCCATTTACCCCACGCTCGTGCACATGGCGCAGCCTTGGGCGATGCGCGAAATGCTCGTCGAGGGACAAGGAAACTTTGGAAGCGTCGAAGGCGATCCGCCAGCGTCCATGCGTTATACCGAGGCGCGTTTGCAGC